>JBCCEW010000033.1 GCA_039030075.1 Myxococcota bacterium
CTCACCCCATCCGCGTCCGGGTCGGTGTCGAGCAGGTCGATCCGCATGGGGCTGGGGAACACCAGCTGGAGGATCCCGACCGGATCGCTCGGCACCAGGACGAGCGGCGGAAAGAGGAACGCAGGGTCGTTGAACGTGCCGCGCGTGGCCCGACAGACCCGATCGCCGTTGGGGCGGGTTTCGCATTCGGGCACGGCGAACTTCGACACGCTTTGCGCGGCGGTCGCATCCGTCGCGAGCACCAGCACTGCAGCGAGAAAACCCGCCAATCTGAATCTCGCGTCACACCGCATACGCGCTCCTTACCGAGGAACCGAGAGCCTTCGCCACTCGCCGGACCAGATCGTCAGGCTACGGCGTCGCAGGTAGCCGCTCGCGAGCAACACCGTCAGGCTCACGAGCAGCAGCAGCCCCGTGAACCCATACGACTCGACGACCGGTGACACGACGTAAGTTCGCAGCATCTCGCCCCCCGGGAGCGTTCCTACGACACCATCGAGCAAGCGGCCGAGCCAGCGAAAGACGCCGGAGATCATCCCGGTTCCGAGGATCTGCGACTCCGCGAACGCTCGGACCGGGACGCAAAGCGCGTCCGCCCAGCGCTTCCCGAGCTCGGCGAGGGGGATCAGCAGTCGCTCGATCCCACACAGCTCGAGCTTCAACACACGTCCCCGGTTCGCGCCGAGCAGGGTGATCAGGAGACCCACATAGAAGCTGTGCTGCACGACCTGGCGCCAGAAGGAAAGCCGCCGCGCCTTAGGGAACAGACTCCCCGACTCGGACCGCTGCAACACGATGTCGCCGAGCGCGGGCGCGTCTGCGGGCAATGGGCCCTCGTTGCGCGTCCCTACCACCTCGAAGCACCGCGGTAGGTTTCCCGGAGCGTAGGCGCGGGGGCGCAGTGCTGCGGCCCGATGGAGGGCGGTCCAGTGAATGCGAACCGGCGCACCGCTGCGGGAGCAGAGCCGCGGGATCGGCCGCGGCGAGAACCGGTAGATCGCGCTCGCCCCGGCACGCGAGTCATAGAGCGTGTCCGCCACGTTCTTTCGGGTCGCGATCTCCGCGAGTGCTCCGGGGCGCAGGCGAAGTCGTTCGTGGCTGGGAATGCGTTCCGGCGCAGGTCGCGTCGCCTCGCGGAGCATCCACTCGAGGGCGACGAGCGACATACCCTGCTTCGGGTACCCGCCGCCCACGTTGGAATGCACCCCGGCGAACCACACCTGCCGGATCCGCGGGTCACCCGCCGGTCTCGGCTCCTCCGACACCGCGGCTAGCTCGTCCGAATCGACCGTCTGTTCCTCCGCCCGCGGATTTGGGTTGCTCGAGTATTCATCCTCGAACATCGCGCGCACGGCGATCCAGCGATTCCCGAGCCACTCACGAACATTCCGCAGCGCACGGCCGACAGCGTGGACCGGCGTTCTGATGAGACCGCTGGGAATCTCGTCACCCGTCCCGGCTTCTTCTCGTTCGTCCCAGAGTGTTGGGTGGAAGCTGAGACGCTGGTCATCGATGGCCAGAGCATGGGCCGCCCGCTTCACCGCTTTCGAGAGCGTCCTGTCAGGGAACTTGAAGCGATAGATGAGCTCGTTCCAAAGATTCGCGACGAACGCGACGGGGAACCCGACCGCCTCGACCGTGTCCCAGACACCGATGAACTCGACCTCGCGGTCTGTGTGGAACTCTCCTGGGCAATAGTCGACCCGCGGGCACCAGATCGGAAAGAAGCTCAGGAACCACTGGACCAAGCCTTTACCAAGGTCGGTATCTCGCAAATCGCGATACGCCGCCTCAGCCCGGAGCTGAAGCTCCCGCTCCCCTAGCTCCGGAATTGCCCTTTCCTGCTCATGAGTGGACGCCGACCCCCCCAGATCCGTTTCCGCCTTGGTCGGCTCATCCACGCATCGGCGCCCACGCACGCACTTTGCGATCGGACCTCGTAGCCAAGTGGGCGTGTTCTGCGCAGAACTCTTCGTGGGAGTGCGCTTGATGATGCCCTTTCGCCCCACGAGCCCGGCAACGGTCCGAACCGTGAAGGCCCCGCGGCTGAAACCGAACAGGTAGATGCGGTCGCCGTCTTCGTAAACCCTCGCGAGCTCGATGTACAGCTGGAGTACGTTCCGTTTGAGGCCCAAGCCAAACGCGCCTGTCAGGAGCTTCGCCGGCCGCCATTTTTGCGTACCCACGCCGTCGTCGTAGATCGTGATCTGCTGCGGAGGCGTCTGCGCGTATGGGCGCGGGGTGGGCGCCTGGGTGTCGATGGCCTCGAACACCTTGAAGACGTTGGTCCCCCGCCCTTTCACGGCGGTGTTCCCGGTGCCGTCCGAACAGATGACGATGTTCTTCGGGGGCATGGGTCCTCGCTCAGGGCGCCGCGACGCAGGCGTCGAGGCAGTCGGATCCGCCGGTCTTCACGAAGCAGGTCCAGGTGGCCTCATCGACCGCGCTGCAATCGGGGCCCGGACCGTGGCGCCGCTCCGGGTTCTCAGCCTCCGACACCATCTCGAGATTCACGAGCTGGACGGCCTCCGCGGTCTCGTTGACCGTGCGCAGCGAGATCGTCGGATGTCCCTGGAACCAGCCGAAGTTCCGGACGTTCCAGTGCGGCGGCCGACCCGTCTCCCCGCTCGCCTGGAGGACGGACCGCGGCGCGTACGCGGTGACCCCCACGGGTGTCGGCACTCGTTCCGACGTGGAGTCGAGATCGAGGGCGTAGATCCGGGCCGTCGAGGTGTGACAGCTCACGCAGTCGGTCTCGAAGATGTTGGAGCGGGCCGGATCGTCGACGTGGAACACGAGGTTGGCATCGGTGCTGTCGTCGTCGAAGAGCGGCGATGTACGGATCGGCTGTTGCGGCTCGGGGATGACGTGACGTGGATCTCCGGGCTTGAAGCTGAGACGCTGGTGGAAGACGCCCCCCGCCACACCGAACGAGAAGATCGGAAGCGGCGAGAAGGCCTCGAAGCCGCCCTCCGGCTTTGCCTCCATGCGTCCTCCTAGGAAGACCCACGGCTCAGGACCAGCGCGGAGGCCCATCAGCGCCGAGGTCCGCGCCACCGACTGGGCCGGCAGCTGCAGCACGAGTTGTCGCACCGCGGTCGCCACGGCCGTCGAGCCCGCGGCGAGCCCCGGGTGCACCCCGAGCGGAACTCCATCCGTCGGGGCCCCGGCCGCTTCCGAAGCCCGCTTCACCGCCCGAAGCAGCGGCAGCACCCCGTCCGTACTCGGTAGGGTGAACACCAGGTGGGCTGCGAAATCGACGTCTCGGTTGCCCTGGAAGGGCTGCGCCACCAGCCGGAACTGGACGAGGCACGCCGCCGGCACGCCGAACTCGGTGAGCTTCGCGGTCAGCCCGGGCGAGGGATCGCGGACGGCGAGCGCCGGAGCGCAGGGGTCGAAGCGCGCCGCGACGATCCGCCAGTCGGCCCGCTCGGCCGCGCGACCCCCCGGCGCGACCTCGGGGTTGGAGCCCGGGACCCCAGGGAGGCCGTTCTGCGCGAACGCCATCAGCGCGTCGAAGTCCTGGGCTCTCCACAGACCGCCCTGCTCACCCTCCTCGACCGAGATCTCGGGGAAGGGGCGACCGCCCCGGGGAGCAAACAGGATCGACACGTCGTTGACGTCGACGAGGTCCGCTGCGGGCTCAACGGCTCGCGGAGACTCCGCGTCGCCGGGGTTCTCAGCCCGCGCCGGCGGGCTCGTTCCCCCGTTGCACGCGGCAACGGTCAGCCAACTCACGATAGTCGTAGCCAGGATCCGATTTGCCTGTGTTCTTCCCACGGTAGTCTCCGAACTCGATCGTCTTGATGAACTCGATCAGCGCGTAGCGCTCGTCGACCTCGAGGCCCCTCCCGAGGCGTCCGGCGCGGTCGGGGCCGTCCACGAACTCGTGACCGGCGTTGCTGTTGCCGGGAAGGCTCGTGTCGAACTCGAAGTACCCACGGCCGCATTCGCTCTCGAACCCCACGTCTTTGGGGTCGAAATCCTTCGAGCCCAGGCAGAAGGTCTTCTCTCGCTGTTCTGCCGGAAGGAGCAGCTGATACAGCGTCCGAACCGAGCCGTTGTGCAGGAACGGCGCCGTGGCCCAGACCCCATTCAGGGGCCTTACGCGGTAGACGGGCTTGCCCGTGTCCGCGGGGGCCCGGTCCCGAACGAGGCTGGGTCGGCGCCCGTTGAGGACCCACTTCTCCTCTTCCGAGTAGCTGCAGCCTCGCTCCTCGGCAGCGGCGTACCAGCGCTCGGCGGCAAGCTGCGTGGCGCCGTCGAGCGCTACGCCCAGCGATGCCCGTTCGGGCGCTTCCTTGCGCTGTTCTCGCGGCAGGTCGATCTGGCGGTACCAACGCTCCGCGGCTTCTGCGGTGTTCGCCCCGGCCAGTCCCTTCTGGATCCGAAGGTCGCCCAACGCGAGCATGCGCTTGCGGAAGTTGATCGCCTGGGCGGGGTCGGTACCGACCGCATCGACCTCCTTCATCGTGAGCGGCAGCATCCGGACAGGTCGCACCCCGAAGCGCGTCTCGCCGTCGATCCAGGCGTTGGAGTCGGGATCCGCGACCCGGGCGACATCCCCATGGCACTCGGCGCAGAGTTCCTCGTAGAGCTCGGCTCCCCGCTGCGCCTTGTCTCCATCGATGGCGCCGAAGTCCTCATGCCAGCGCGGCGACAGCAGCCCCTCGAAAGGCCGCTCACCCGCGAGGAACGACTCGAGCCAGAAGAGATTGTCGATCTTCACGGTCGACGCGAAGTGCGCTTCGGGCGCACCACGGAGCTGAACCGGCGCGTTCACGCCGAGGGCCTCGCCGACGTTGCGGGCCAACGGCTGGTGAATCGAGCCGTTGTACTGGACCCAGTCGAACCAATGGGTGTCCCAGATGTGCGGATAGGCCACGGGAGCGTCGAGGGGCTCGAAGTTCTGCCAGCCTTCCGCCCCTGGACCGCCCTGGGCGGCGAACACGTGGTTGCCGATCCGGCCGATCGCGTCCAGGCGCCCGAAGCCCTCTTCCTGGTTCTGGCGCGACCCATCCTCGCAACAGCCCTGGAAGCGATGCTGCTGGGCGTCGAAGTTCGAGAGCTGCTTGGCGCTCATCACCCGCAAGGCGAGCTTCAAGTCCTGGCGTTGGACCTCGGTGCAGCCATCTTCCTCCTCGCCGCAGACCGCGTCGGCGAAGTCGTTGAAGCGCCACGGAAGCACGTAGGTCGCAAGAATCGAATAGGCGAGCGCCGTGCGGAACTTCCCCAGGTCGGTCATCGCGGCGCCGCCGTCCACGCGGTAGGCCTTCCCCTCGAAGCGAAGCTCGCCCGTGTGACATGCGGCGCAGGTAAAGCCGAGCATCGGCTCGTCCTCGCCGGTCACCGGGTCCTTGAAATCGCCGTCGATCGCAAAGCCGACGGGCAAGGCGTGCGGGTTGTACGCCGTGTCCTTCGGGCTCTGGATGAAGCCGAACCGACTCAAGTAGTCCGGGTCGGCGACGCGCCCCCCGAAGAGCGCCGGCTGCCGCAGCGCGCGGAACCACTTCTCGGGCATGAGCTTCGTGCCCTGGCTGAAGTGATGGAACTTCCGGAGTTCCGCGTCGCTCTTCCACGCCTGGCCCTGTTCGAGCGGAATCGGCGGCATCGGCTCCGTCTTCGGCAGCGAGACGAAGTCGCAGCCCAGGCCGATCGCCATCACTCCCCAGACGGTCGCCCAGCGGCCCAGCCGCAGTCTGCTTCGGTGTCCCACGGAGACCCCCTCTTGACGAGTGGCGTTCCTCGTCAAGCTAGGGGCACGGCCCGAATCGCGATGTATACGGGGATACACGCGGCCGCGTCTCGCGAAAGGACTGGCTCCGCGGACTAGTGCATCACGCTCGCGCGGCGGCGCGCGGCTTCGCGTCGCAGGCGCACGATGCGCTCACCGAGCTCTTCTGCACCGATGCCTTCGAGCGGAGCAGCCGCGTCGGTCTGTCGCGCGACGTAGCCCGCGCTCCCGGCCTGGCCGCCCCCGGACAAGGGCGTGTCCCGCTCCGCTCGCTTCCGATCTTCGTAGGCCGACTCGGCCAGGAAGAGCAGCTGCTCGATGCGCTTCAGGGGCAGCGCCTCGAGTTCGTCGGCCGGCGGCAGCGGCGCGCGGGTCGCGTCCTCCAGGGTCAGCGGGGTCGCGCGACGACGACGCCCGGTGCGCGGCATCCCTACCTCGTCGCGGTTGTGGCGCTCCATCATCACCACGAAGTCGAGGTGCCGCAGCCGGCGGGTCTCGCCGCGGAAGCCGAAGAGCAGCCCCACCAGGAACGTGAGCGCCCAGAAGCCGAGGTGGAGCATGCCGTCTTCGGTCACGGCCGCGCTCCCTGCTTGCGCATCTCGACGTGCCAGTCCCGGTAGACCTTGGCGACGCGGCGATACTCCTGCTCGCGCTGGGCGACCTCGTTCGGACCCAGCTCGGCGGCGCGCGACGCGCGCGCCTGATAGCGACCGATCCGCGAGCCCAGGAAGTAGGCCGCGACGGCGGGGATCAGTGTGTAGGCGACGCCTGCCCAATCCATCCGGTCGTCCCCCCGCTCCGCGGCCCGCTCGGGGCCGAGGATCGGTTCACAACCGCCATTCTACGAGAGCCGAACGCCCGGCGGATACCCCCTGCAGGGGCACTTGGGCGGCCCGTCGCATCGCAAGCGCACTTGCGGGGGGACGCAGGCGCGTGTCGCGCCCCTAGAGCAGCCGCGCGGCGTCGTCGTAGTCCACCAGGCCGAGACGCGCGCCGAACTTCGGGGAGAACGAGCGGAAGCCCAGCAGGTACTGCACCCGCTCGGGCAGCGTCCGTGCCACCTCGAGCGGCACGGTGAGCTGGTAGTTCTCCTCTGCGCGCAGCCAGCCGCGACAGAAGCCGGCGTGGAGCCCCACGCGCCACTCGTCATCGGTGGTGTTCGCGCCGCCCCCGTGGATCACCTTGCCGCTGTAGAGCAGCGCCGAGCCCGCCGGCATCGTCGCCTGGCAGGTCTGCTCGGGCTCGACCGGAGGCAACGCGCCTTCCCAGGTGTGGGAACCCGGCGCGATCACCGTGGCACCATTGCGCTCGGTGAAGTCGGTGAGCGCGAAGATGGCGGTGACGGTGATCTCCTCTTCGCGGCAGGCCTCGGGCCAGTTGAGTTCGTCGCGGTGGAGCAGCTGCGGCGTTTCGTCGGGTCCGATGCAGATCAGCTGCCCCGTGTTGAGCCAGTACTCGTCGGGCGTGAGGTAGCGGTCGGCCATCGCCAGGTAGCGCTCGTCGCCGAGCAGCTCGACCCAAGCCGAGGACTTTCCCGGCAGCCCGGTGATGCGCTTGGTCTGCTCCCCGTGGAAGACGGTCCAGAGCCCTTCGGTGGTGCTGCCCGGCGTCTGGCTCGAGACGTGGGGACCGAGCTGCTGCTGCAGCCGCGCCAGCAGGTCCGGGGCGAGGAAGTCCTCGACGATCACGCCGCCGTCGGCGTCGAAGGCCTGCCATACGGTCTCCCAATCGAGCGGGGTCTTGGCACTGAAACGCTGGAGTTCGGGCATGGGGGAAGCTCCTGGGGGTTCGGGGTCCGCACGGGACCGCTGGCCTGGGATGTGCGTTCGATCCAACTTTCGTGTACGATCGTACACATGCCGAAACGACGCGTCAACCCGGCCCGGAACCCCAGCGCGAAACCCGCGGCGAACGAGGGCCGTCGCGAGACCATCCTCGACGCCGCCCTCGGACTGATCGCGCGCCAGGGCTTCGCCGCGGTGAGCCATCGCCGTGTGGCAGCGGCCGCGGGCGTGCCGCTCGGCTCCACCACCTACTACTTCGAATCGCGCGAGCATCTGCTGCGCGAGGCGTTCCGACGCTACCTGGCCCAGACCTCGGCCGAGCTGGCAGACGGCGCCCGCGCGCTGAAGGAGCGCCCCACCCTGGCCCGTGCCCTCGACTACCTGCTCGCCTACACCGAGCGCGAAGTCGCCGACCGGGCCGTCATCGTCACCGAGTACGAGCTGGTGCTCTTCGCGGCGCGCGACGGCTCGCTCGCCGAAGAACTTCACGCCTGGTACGACGCCATGGTCGCCGACCTGGCCGAGGTGCTCGAGCGACTGGGCGCGCGCACGCCATTCGACGCGGCACGCGCGGTCTTCCAGATGGTGCGCGGCTACGAACTCGAGGCGCTGACCCGCGGCGAGCCCCGCACCGCCGACCTGCGCCGCCGCCTCGAGACGTTGCTCACGTCCTACCTCGCGAGTTCCGGCGCCTAGGCGCGCGCTCCCCGCTCCCCGCTTCACGCCGCGCGCCTGCCGCGCACCGTGTCGGCCAGCTCGTAGAGCAGCGACTGGGTGTCGTCCCAGCCCAGGCACGCGTCGGTCATCGACTGGCCGTAGGTCAGCGGACGCGCCCTCCAATCCTGCCGCCCTGGCTCGAGATGACTCTCGAGCATCACGCCCAGGAGCGCCTGTTGGCCCGCGCGGAACTGGCCGATCACCTCCCGGCAGACACCGGGCTGGCGCTCGTGGTCCTTCCCCGAGTTGTCGTGGGAGCAGTCCACCAGGACGCCCCGGGCGCTCGGGAGCTTTTCGGCGGCAGCCGCCACGTCGCTGGCGCTGTAGTTGGTCCGGCCCCCTCCGCCGCGGAGCACTACGTGACCGTCCGTGTTGCCGCGGGTCTTGATGACGGCCGTGGCCCCGCCGCCGGTCACGCCGAGGAAGCTGTGCCGGGCGGCCGCCGCCTGCAGCGCGTCGAGGGCCACCTGAAGTCCGCCATCGGTGCCGTTCTTGAAGCCGACGGGCATCGAGAGGCCGCTCGCCATCTGTCGGTGTGGCTGACTCTCGGTAGTCCGCGCGCCGATCGCGGCCCAGGAGATGAGGTCGCCGATGTACTGGGGCGTGACCGGGTCCAGGAACTCGCTCGCGCAGGGCAGCCCCAGCGCGTGGATGTCGAGCAGGATCTGGCGTGCCAGCGCGAGCCCGGCCGGGATGTCGCAGCTGTCGTCGAGGTGGGGGTCGTTGATCAGCCCCTTCCAGCCCACCGTGGTGCGCGGCTTCTCGAAGTAGGCCCGCATCAGGATCACCAGCTGATCGCGCGTCTCCCCGGCTACCCGCGCGAGCCGCGACGCGAACTCGAGCGCGGCGTCGCGGTCGTGGAGCGAGCACGGCCCCACGATCACGGCCAGCCGCTGTCGATCGCGCCCGTGCAGGAGGTCGCGCAGGGCTTGGCGGGTCTGGGTGACGAGCGCCGCAGCCGGCTCCGGGATCGGATGCGCCTGCTTCACGTCGTCCGGGGAGACCAGCGTCCGGATCTCCACCAGGTTCCGGTCTTCGAGGGGTTCGGTCATGGCTTTGGCTCCTGGCGCCCGCCGTCGCCGCGGGGCGGCAACGCATCGGGCGAATGCGCTGTACACAAAGAAAAAGCCCCGAGAGGCCGTGCTCTCGGGGCTTGGGGATTCGCTCTTTCGTCAGGCTCTACCTGCCCGCGCGTCTCCCTGCCCCAGAGCGCCAATAGAAGCCCCAGGCAAAGAACGACCCGGCAAACCCGAAGAAGCGGGCGGCCGAATCACGCGTTGCGGTGTGAGTCTGCGGAGACATCTCGTCCAGAGTGCCCCATCTGGCTCCGGGAGGGAAGCCCTCTTCCCACCCGGAGCCGTGAATGATGTCCGCCCGTGGGCGGCCTCGAGGCCGGCTAGGGGACCGGGACGAAGTCCTCGACGATGTCCACCCAGCCCGGCTTCATGCGCACGAAATCCTCGGTCCACTCGTAGAGCGGGACGTCGTCCGCCTCGCCGATGTAGAAGAGGTCGGTCCCGAGGGCCGTGTGGCTGTCGTCCCCGCTGCGGATGAAGCGCTTGTAGCGCTCCGGATGCAGCGCGTTCACTTCGCCATGCAGCGGCACGATGATGTCGCGGTAGGCCTGCTGGGTCGGCACCTGGAGGAAGAAGCGGTTCGTCGCGTCTCCATCGGTGCTGTAGAAGGCCTCCTTCACCGTGCTGTCGTTGTCGAGGCGCCATTTCACGATCTCGGTGCCCTGGTTGTCCGCCGAGCAGTTGGTGCAGCTGCCCGGGTAGAACTGCTCGAACTGCCAGTCGGCCGCGCGCGCGGCGATCCCGGCCGTGTCGTTCGGGTTGATCGCGATCGGTCCCGCATCGTTGAAGACCCGCAGCCGCTTGTGGTTGCCGAAGATGAAGCGGGTCAGGAACGGCGCGAAGCCCGCCGCACCCACACCGCCCGCGCTGGCGCCAGACAACAGAACCGTCTGGGCGTAGGGGAACTCGTCCTTCGCCAGATCGAGGGCCGCCGTCAGGTTGCGCAGGCCGCGGTGGAAGCGGACCGGACCGAACGGGAAGTTCGGGTCGACGACGTCGTTGTCACCCGAGTGGACCGACCCGTCGCAGTAGGACACGAACATCACCGAGTAGTCGGCGAATGGGTTGTCGATCACCTCGGAGCCCGTGTCGAAGGAATCACCGAAGATCCCGGGGCTCACATCGCCCACGCTGTCCTCGGCGAGAATCGTGCAGAAGTAGAAGTCCTGCCAACACGCGCCGCCGCCGTTCAGGAAGATCAGCAGCTTGTACGGGTTCGCGGCCTTCGTGAACACCGTGAACGGCGTGCCGGCAATGCAGATCGGGCCGTCGCCGTTGTCGGTGTCGAAGGTGTGCTTCACGAAGCCGTTCGGCAGCGTCTCCGAGGTCGCCGGCGTGTAGTCGCCGATGTACTTCGTGACGCCCGCGAAGTGCAGCTCGAGCTTCGCGAAGAAATTCAGGCCCGGGCACTGAAGGCCCATCAGGGTGCAGCTCAGAAACAGCAGCGAAAGCACCGAGTACTTGCGCAGCTTCCGTTGGGTCCGCATCGATCCCTCCCCGCGACGGCTCGTCGCATAGCGCTCGCGGGGACACGCGAGCGTGGAGCGATCGTCTCACCCCGCGGACCGCGCGGTCAACGCCCCAGCGGGGCGCGGCGGGGCCGATCAGCGCGCGATCAGGCCACCGTCGATGTTGACGGTCGCGCCGGTCATGAAGCTCCCGGCGTCGCTCGCCAGGAAGAGCGCCAGCCCGACGAGTTCGTCCGGATGGGCTGCCCGGGCCATCAGCGAGGCCTTGGCCATCTGGTCCTGAGCCTCGGGCGTGTTGTTGCGGACCATGTCGGTGTCGATGGTGCCCGGCGCGATGGCGTTGATCCGGATCCCGTGGGGAGCCAGCTCGGCCGCGAGTGCGCGCGTGTAGGCCAGCAGCCCGGCCTTCCCCGCGGCGTACATGTGGGTGTAGGCCGAGAACAGGTACGCCCCGACGCTCGAAACGTTGATGACCGAGGCGCAGGGGCTGGCCTTGAGCTCCTCGAGCGCCTCCTGGATCAGGAACACCGGCCCGCGCAGGTTGACCGCGAACGACTTCTCGAAGGCCTCGGCGGTCATCTGGCCGAAGGGCTGGGCCAACGCCAGGGCGGCGTTGTTGACCAGGATATCGATGCGACCGAAGCGCTCGCGGGTCGCCGCCGCCAGGGCCGCACCCTGCTCGAGGTCGCCCATGTGGGTACCGACCGCCAGCGCCTCGCCACCGATCGCTTCGATCTCCTTCACCACCTGCTCACAGGCGTCGGCCTTGCGGCTCGCGACCACCACCTTCGCGCCGGCATGGGCGAACCCGAGCGCGATCGAGCGTCCGATGCCGCGGCTCCCGCCCGTCACGATGGCCACCCGGTCGTCCAGGCGGAAGAGCTGTTCGTAGGCTTCGGCGTTCACGGGGCGTCCTCTCTCGGTACGGATTGGGGTTGGGCGATACGGCTGAGGGTTCGGGAACCGGGTTTCAGCTCGGAGGCGCTTGCGCGCGCACGAGATCGTCGCGGAACGAACGCGCCGCCCAGAAGTAGTGCAGCGCCGACCACAGCGCTCCTCCGGTCGCGACCCACAGCAAGGCGTAGCGCACCGAAAGCTGTCCGTACTCCGGGCGCAGCAGATCGCTGAGCCAGCCCACCGCCTGCGGCCCCAGGCCCAGCCCGATCAGGTTCATGACGAAGAGCAGGATCGCTGCCACCAGCGCGCGCATCTCGGGGCGCGCGAGCCCCTGGGCCACCGCGAAGCTCGGGCCGAGGTACATGCTGCCCAGGAAGCTGGCGGGCAAGGCGAAGGCGAGTGCGACGTGGCCATCCGGCGAGAGGTACACACCGAATCCGAGCGGGACCGCCAGCAAGGTGCCGATGGCCGGCAGCCAGAGGTACCAGCGCGGATCACGCGGAGCGAGGCGGTCGCCGATCCAGCCGCCCAGGAAGGTGCCCAGGCCGCCGCCGATGAGACCGATCAGCGCCAGGTAGGTCCCGAGCTCGCCCTCGGAGAACCCGTGCACGCGGATGAAGTAGACGGGCAGGAAGAGCCCGATGCCGTAGCCGTAGAACGCATGGAGCGCGGCGGCGAAGGACATGTGTCGAAACGACGCCAACGACGCCATGCGCTCGATCACCGAGCGTAAGCTCGGCATCGCGGCGGGCGGCGCGCTGGGCGCCGCAACACCGCCGCGCGGCGGCTCGCGCAGCGTGAGCCGAACCACGACGGCGAGCAATACACCGGGCAGCCCGACCACGAAGAACGCGGTGCGCCAGTCGAAGAACTCCTTCAGCCAGCCGCCCGCGAAGGTGCCGATCGCCGATCCGATCGGAATCCCGAGCGCGTAGATGCCCAAAGCCGTCGCGCGTCGCTCGGCGGGAAACAGGTCCGAGAGCAACGAGTGCGCCGGCGGCGAACACGCCGCCTCCCCCAGCCCGACACCCACGCGCGCCAGCGCGATCTCGAGGAAGCTGCGGGTCAAGCCCGTGACCGCCGTCATCGCGCTCCACACGAAGAGCCCGAGTGCGATGATCGAACGCCGAACGCCGCGGTCGGCCCCGCGCGCAATGGGGATGCCGGCGAAGGTGTAGAAGATGGCGAACGCCAGGCCGCCGAGGAATCCGAGCTGGGTGTCGCTCAGGTCGAGATCTCGCCGGATCTCTTCCGCCAGGATGTTCAGGATCTGGCGATCGATGAAGTTGAAGATGTAGACGACGAGCAGGAGGCCCAGCGCATACCGGCGATAGGCGTCGCTGGGCTCCTCGGCCGGACGGGGGGCGCTCGCTTCCGGATCCGGCGCGGCGGGTGCGGTCACGGCCGCATGCTCCAGGGTCGAGCCCGTCGGGTCAAGCGGTGTTCGGCGCTGCGGCTGCGTCGCGGGCCACCCGCACCAGGGCTGCCCAGCTGAACGCCACGATGATGGTGACCCCGACGCCCATCACCGCGAGCGTCCCGCGCTCGCCGATGGCATCCGCCAGCCAGCCGATCGGGAGACCCACCAGCCCGAAGCCCGCGAAGGCCATCATGCTGAGGGCCATCACCCGCCCCATGTACACGGGTGCCGTGGCGCGGATCAGCACCGCGCTGTTCAAGGTCTGGAATCCGCCCGAACACACGCCCAGCGCGAACGCCCCGGCCATCGCCACGGCGTAGCTGGGAACGAAGGCCAACGCGATCAGCGACAAGCCGAACCCCATCCCGAAGCTCGAGTAGAGCGCCCGGGCCTGCTCCGAATCGGCGAAGCGCGCGACCGCAATCGAGGTGAGCAGGCCCCCGACCGCGGAACTTCCCATCAGCCAACCGATCGCTTCGGCTTCGCGGCCCAGGGCGTTCTCGACCAGGCCGGGCATCACGGTCACGTACGGGAAGCCCGCCATGATCACGAGTACGAACATCCACATCAGCAGCCGCAGGTGTCGGTCGGCGTGGACGTAGCGGACGCCCTCGGCGATGTCGGTCCACACCGATCCGATCTCACCCGTGCGGCGGCGCGACTTCGGAAGCCCGATCAACATCAGCGCGGCCACCGCGTAGCAGGCGGCCATCGCCAGATAGGCTCCCGCCGCCCCGACCGCGGGCCAGGCGAGGAAGAGCCCGGCGAGCGCCGGCCCGCCGATGCGAGACGCGCTGTTCGCGATCTGGGAGAGCGCCACCGCGTTGCCGCGGCGCTCTTCGGGGACCACGTCCACCACCAGGGCCTGGCGCGCGGGGCCGATGAACGCGAAGCACGCGCCCATTCCGAAGCCCCCCGCGGCGAGGTGCCAGAGCGCGAGCATCCCTTCGGCGAGAAGCCAGGCCGTCAGGACGAAGATGGCGCTCGTGATCCCCTGCCCGATCGCGATCACCCGGCGCTTCGGCCAGCGATCCGCATACGCGCCTCCCAGCGGCGTGAGCAGAAACATCGAGAGCGCCTGACCAAACACCACGGTGCCCACGGCGCGGTTCGTTCCCGCCAGGTCGAAGGCCACCACGCTGTTGACGACGGTGGACATGAAGAAGCCCAGGAACGAGCTGAACGAGCCCAGCCAGAGGATGCGGAAGTGGCGCAGAGAAAGCGCGGCGAAGGTCTGACCGAACCATTCGGGCATCGGCGCACGATAGCCTGCGACCGGATGGGCGCCGGACGGCAGGCGGCGCCGGGATCGGGCTAGAGTGCGGCCGGGACCCCACCCCGCCCGAGGAGAAGCCGCCATGGGAAAGATCCACGTCGATCGCGACGACCGAGGCGTCGTCACGGTCACCCTCGACTACGCCGAGAAGAAGAACGCCATCGACCAGGACATGTTCGAGGGACTGCTGGGCGTGTTCCGGGAAGCGACCGAGCGCGACGAAGACCGCGTCCTGGTGCTCACGGGCGCCAACGGCGAGTTCGCAGCGGGAGCCGACCTCTCGGGCCAGGGGCCGGGCCGCCACCAGCTGCGCATGATGGACTTCTACGGTTCGGTCGGGTTGGCGCTTCACCACCTCCCGAAGCCGGCGATCGCGAAGGTGCGCGGGCTCGCCGTCGGCGCGGGTCTCAATCTCGCGCTCGGCTGCGACCTGATCGTCGCCAGCGACACGGCGCGCTTCTCCGAGATCTTCGCGCGACGGGGGCTCTCCCTCGACGTCGGTGGCTCCTGGCTGTTGCCCCGCCTGATCGGCATGCACAAAGCGAAGGAGCTCGCGCTCTTCGCCGACATCGTCCCGGCCGAGGAAGCCGAGCGCATGGGCCTCGTGAATCGGGTGGTCCCGGACGCCGAACTGGACGCCTTCGTCGACGACTGGGCCGGGCGCCTCGCCTCGGGACCGCCGCTCGCGCTCGCGATGAACAAGAAGCTGCTGAACAACGCGTTCAACTGCGGCCTGGCCGAAGCGCTCGACGCCGAAGGGCTCGCCCAGAGCGTCAACACGGCGAGCGAGGACACCAAGGAGGGCTTCGCCGCCTTCTTCGAGAAGCGGAAGCCGGTCTTCCGCGGTCGCTGAGCGTTCGGCCGTTCCCTTTCAAAAGAGGCTTACTACCCCGATGACCGAGAAATCACTCGAGCTTCTCGACGGCTCCGCCTGGGCCGATTTCTGTGAGCGCCTCGCCGGGCTGGGAGAGGCGATCCGGGGGGAGCCCTATCCGAACGACCCGCGCAGCCGGGCCGAGGGTTACCGCGCGCTCACCCGTTGGCTCATCTACGCGCTGCAACAGGAGGTCGAGGCCGGCGACCCGCGCTTCCCGGGCTTCGTGCGCCACCAGGATCCCTGGAACCAGTGGGGCGGTCCCAACCCCGACAACGTCTACCTGCGCGCGAACATCGACCCCACCAAGACCTATCGGGTGTGGTCCGAGGACACACGCGGCCTGCGCCAGGCGATCTTCTCGCTCCACGAGGGCGACATGCATCTCAACGAGTACGGCGTCTTCGGAGAGCGCTCCTTCAGCGACTTCGAGACCGGGCCGAACGGCGAGTTCGAGCTGTGGCTCACCCCCGACGCCCACCCGGCGATCGAGGGGAACTGCATCGGCCTGCACCCCGACGCCCGCATCTTCACCATTCGGCAGTACCTCGCCGACTGGCAGAACGACGCGGCGCCGAAGTTCCACATCGCCTGCGAGGAGACCGTCGGCAAGCCGCGCGGTCCCATCGATCCGACCCAGCTCGCCAGCGGTCTCGACCGTTCGATCCGCTGGGTCGAGGCCTCGATGGAGTACTGGCACCGCTACACCAGCCGGGCCTGGTCGCGCGGCGCACCGAACGAGGCCGGGCCAGCGCAGAGCGCGCCTGGAGGCGCCGACAACATCCTCTACGGCAACTGCTTCTGGCAGCTCCTCCCCGACGAGGTGCTGTTGCTCCAGGTCGAGCGACCCGACGCCCAGTACTGGAGCTTCGTGTCGCACACCCTGCCCTGGCTCGAATCCGGCGAGTGGGACCGCCGCACCACCAGCCTCAACGACCAGCAGGTCCACGTCGACGACGACGGCATCGTGCGCCTGGTGATCTCGCACGAGGATCCGGGGGTCCCGAACTGGATCGACACCGAGGGCCGCGCGCGCGGCATGCTCGTGTACCGCTGGGTATGGGCCGAGAACAACCCCCAGCCCGAAGTCCGCTTGCTGCGACGCAACCAGCTCCGCGAAGTGCTGCCGCCCGGTCATCCGGAGGTCTCGCCCCAGGAGCGTCGTCAGCGCCTCGCCGCCCGCGCCGAGGCCGCCTGGGATCGGTTCCGGTAGGCACGATGTCGCTCTGGACCCCCCCGCCGCGGCCGCGCTGGGTCGAGCGCCTGAACGCCCATGGGGATGCCGTGGGAGGAGCGCACCACCTCGTCTCCCTCGATCCCGACGTGCTGATCGCGACCGCTCGTGCGTCGTGTGGCCTCGAGGACTTCGGGGGCGACGAATGGGAAGCGCCGTACCGGCTCTTCGTCGAGTCCCTCGAGAACGAAGCGGCCCTGCACCTCACCGGGCGCCTCATCACCCGCAGCGAGATCCTGCGCACCTTGCGCAATCGACTGCAGCTGGCCGACCTCTGGAAACGCCGACCCGAGATCCTCGAGGCCCCGCTGCTGCCGCCGGCGTTCATCGTGGGAGCCCCGCGCTCGGGCACCTCGATCCTGCTCGAGTTGCTGGCGCTCGACCCGGCGACGCGGTCGCCCGCGCTCTGGGAGATGCACCACCCGGTCGAGGCGTTGGAAGGCGACGCACTGCGGCCGATCGGCGACCAGCTCACCCAGTTCTGGCACGACGTGCAGCCCGAGTACGAGACGATGCACGCGAACTCGGGCGACCTTCCGAACGAGTGCCTCTACATCTCGGTGCACGCGTTCCTTTCGGATCACTGGGGCGGCAACCACCACGTGCCCAGCTACTCCGAGTTCCTGGCGAGAGCCGACCAGCGCCCCGCCTACCGCTATCACGCGCGGTTCCTGCGGACCCTGCAGCAACGCCAGGGCGGCGAACGCTGGCTGCTGAAGGCGCCGAGTCATCTCTTCCAGCTCCGCGCGCTCTTCGACGTCTACCCCGAGGCGCGGATCCTGAGAACCCACCGCGACCCGCTGAAGACGATTCCCTCGACGCTCAGCCTGATGGCCACCCTGCTCTGGATGCGCGGCGACATCGCGGACCCGGTCGGAACCGCCGAGCTCACCACCGCGGGCTACGCGGCGGTCTTCGCCCAGGAGATCGCACGCCGCGCCGACGGCCGGCTTCCCGACGACCAGTTCATCGACGTCCAGTACGCCCAGCTGCTCGACGACCCGGTCGGCGCGATCGAGGCGGTCTACGCGCAAGCCGAGTGGCGCTTCCCGTCCGGCCTCGCCGACGACATCCGCGGCTACCTCGACGCGCGCCCGCGCGGTGCCCATGGCGCGCACCGCTACTCGCTGGAAGGAATGGGCCTCGACCCCGAGAAAGAGCGCGCCCGCTTCGCCGACTACTGCGCCCACTACGGCGTCGCCGAAGAAGCCTGATCGGCTCGAGCGAAACCGAATGGCCGCGTCCGACAGCTACGACCCCACGGCCGCGGGCGCAGGTACCCTCCCCGCGCGCTGGGCGCGTCACTTTCGGACGCAGCCCGACGCCCCGTGCGCCTCGCTGTACGGCGGAGGCGCGCTCCGCTACGGCGATCTCGAAGCCGCCAGCGCCCGGGCCGCGGGCCGACTGGCGCGGGCCGGGCTCCGGTCCGGGGATCGCCTGCTGATCTCCGCCGAAGCGAGCCTCGACCTGGTCGTGGCCCACGTCGCCGCGCTGCGCTCGGGTCTCACGGTGGTGCCCGCGAACACCGCCTACGGCCCGGACGAACTCGCCCACTTGATCCGCGACGCCCGCCCGAAGGTCGCGCTCTTCGACGCGGGGGAGCGCGCCGACTGGGCACGCGCGGCGGATCCCGCGATCGAGGTCTGGACGCCGGCGCTGGCGCTGCCCGACGGCGACACGCCCGCACTCGACGCCGTCGATCCCGCGGCAGCGGGTCTGATCGGATACACCTCGGGCACCACCGGCCGCCCGAAGGGCGCCGTGCTCTCCCACGCCAACCTGCTCGCCGGGCTCGAAGCGCTGCGCGTCGCCTGGGGCTGGACCCGGTCCGACCACCTGCTCCTCTGCCTGCCACTCTTCCACATGCACGGCCTGGGCGTGGGGCTCTACGGCACCCTCCACGCCGGCGCGGCGCTCACATCGTTGCCGCGCTTCGACCCGGACACCGTGCTCGCGATCGCGAAGGACGGCGACGCGACCCTGTTCTTCGGCGTACCGACGCTCTATCACCGGCTAGTGTCGCACCCGGAGGTAGCGGCTCTCGGTCGGCTGCGGCTCTGCGTGTCGGGGTCGGCGCCCCTGGCCGCCGAGCTCCACGACCGCTTTGCGGCCGCGACGGGCCAGCGGATCCTCGAGCGTTACGGCATGAGCGAGACGCTGATGCTCGCCTCGAACCCCCTGGACGGCGAGCGGCGCCCCGGCAGCGTCGGGTTTCCCCTGCCCGGGGTCTCCCTGCGGCTTTCCGAGGGCGCAGCGGTCGAGGTGCGCGGACCGAGCGTGTTCGCCGGCTACTGGGAACGCCCCGAGGCCAACGCGGACGCATTTACCGGCGACGGCTGGTTTCGTACCGGGGATCTCGGGCGCTTCGACCCGGAGGGCTACCTCGTCCTCGATGGGCGGGCGAAGGAACTCATCATCAGCGGTGGCTACAACGTCTATCCTCGCGAGGTGGAGGAAGCGTTGCGCACCCACCCGGAAGTCGATGACGCAGCGGTCGTGGGCACCGCGTCCCCCGAGTGGGGAGAGGAAGTCACCGCCTACATCGTGTCCGCGTCTCCGCCGAGTCTGAAAGCACTGCGCGCGCACGTCGCCCCACTGCTCGCGGGCTACAAGCAACCGCGTCGGGTGCATGTGGTGGCGGCCCTCCCCCGCAACGCGCTCGGCAAGCTCCAGAAGCACCGGCTGCGGGACGGCCAGGTGATCCCCGAGGCGCCGTGATCCGGCGCTTTGCCGACGTCGAGCTCGATGCCGCGCTCTACCAGGTGCGCCGCCGCGGTCGCCCCGTGCGCATCGAGCCGAAGGTCTTCGACGTCCTCGCCTATCTCATCGAGCACTGCGACCGGGTCGTCTCGAAACAGGAGCTCCTCGACACGCTCTGGCCCGGCGAAGCCGTCAGCGACTCGGTGCTTCCGCGCTGCATCGCCGCCGCGCGCCGCGCCGTAGGAGACACCCGGGGGCGACAGGCCCTGATCGCCACGGTGCACGGACGGGGCTATCGCTTCGTGGGCGAACTCGAACCCGCCTCAGAGCCGACGGCGCCCACGTCGCGCAGCGACGCCGCGTCGGCAACCGAAGCGGCCGTCGGCGACACCCGCGCCGACTTCGTCGGGCGCGGGAGCGTGCTGAAGCGGATCGACGAAGCGCTCCAGGACGCGCGTGGGGGAGCGACCCGCACCGTGTTCCTGGTGGGTGAACCGGGGATCGGGAAGACCCGCACCTGCGAAGAGGTCGCGCGGCGGGCCGCGGCGGCGGGTATGGGCGTGCTGCACGGTCGCTGCTTCGAAGGGGAAGGCGCTCCCGCCTACTGGCCCTGGGTTCAGGTCCTGCGCGGCTGGACCCAGCAGGGCGGCAGCGAAGCGCTGCCCACCGCTCTGCGAGACGCCGCCGCGGAGGCCGCCGCGTTCTGTCCGGACGTGGCCGCGCGCTTCCCCGACCTCCCCACCGTGGCGCCGGGGTCCGACGAACAGACGCGCTTCCGCCTCTTCGACAGCGTCACACGACTTCTCGCCTTCGCGGCTTCCCAGCAACCGCTGCTCGTGCTGGTCGACGACCTCCACTGGGCCGACCGCGACTCGCTGCGGCTGCTGCGCTTCCTGGCGCGCTCTCCGGATGCGGGTTCCATGCTGCTGCTCGCCACCTACCGCGACGTCGAGGTGCGTCGGCAGCACCCCCTCTCGACCGTGCTCGGCGAGATGGCGCGGGAGACCCGCTGCGATCGGATCGAGCTGGCGGGGCTCAGTGCGGCGGAGGTCGAAGCGTTGCTCGAGGCGCACTCCTCGGAAGACGTGTCGGCGGGCTGGGTCGAGGCGGTTCACGGGCTCACGAATGGCAACCCGTTCTTCGTGCAGGAGATGGCCCGGCTGCTCGAGGATCGCGGAGAGTTCGAGCGCGTCGAGGTGCCGGCCTCGCTCGAGCTGCCCCAGGGCGTCCGGGACGCGATCGGACGTCGACTCTCGCTCGTGTCCGAGGAGTGCAACCGCGCGCTCCAGGCGGCTGCCGTGCTCGGACGCGGCTTCGAGACGGCGCTGCTGGCGGAGGTCACCGAGGTTCCGAACGAGGAACTGCTGGAACTGCTGGGCGAGGCGTTGGCCGCCCAGCTGCTCGTGGAAGCGGGCATCGCCGGTTATGAGTTCGCGCACGCGCTGACCCGGCAGGTCCTGCACGAAGAGCTCTCGGTTCCCCAGCGCGTCCGTCTCCACGCGCGGGCCGGCGACGCACTCGCGCGCAAGCGCAGCCAGGGCCGGGACGACCTGGCGGCCGAAGTCGCGCATCACCACTACATGTCCGCCTCCGGTGGCGGCGAAGAGCGCGCGATCGCGAGCTGCATCGAAGCCGCCCGACAGGCCGAGCGCGTCCGCGCACACGACGAAGCCGCAGGGTTCTGGGAACGTGCCCTCGAGGTCTTCGATCTCGCGGGTCTCGGGGATCCGGCGCGACGCGTCGAGCTGCTGCTCGCCCTCGGTGACGCCCAGGCCGCCGCGGGGCTGCGCGAGCCGAGTCGTGCGCGCTTCCTCGAGGCGGCGCGCGGCGCCGAGAGCCTCGGTCGGAGCGACCTGATCGCGGAAGCCGCGGTCGGCGCGCGCGGCTTCGGAGAATCGGGCTCGCCGCCCCACCCCGGGGCGCTGGCGCTCCTCGAATCGGTGGAAGCGACCGGGGAGCGCACGCCTCCCGCATTGCGCGCGCGCGTCCTGGCGCGACTCACCGGTTCCGCTCCCCACTCCGACACGATGGCCCGGCGCGACGCCCTCGCCGCGGAAGCCTGGTCGCTCGCCCAGCAGACGGGCGACCCCACGGCCCTCGCCGACGCGTTGGCAGCGCGCTTCTGGGCCTCCCTTGGACCCGACCGGATCCCCGAGCGCGCGAAGGTGGCCGAAGAGGCGCTGACGCTGGGACGCCAGGGCGACCTCCGCTTCGAAACGCTCGGCTACGACGCACGCTACGGCTACCACGCGATCCTCGGCGACGGCGACGGAGCGGACCGCGACGCCAAGGGCTACCTCGCTACGGCGGAGCAGCTGCGGATGCCGATCTTCCGCTTCCTCGCCCGACTCATGCGCGGCGGACACGAGATGAGTCTCGGACACTTCGGTGCGGCCGAGCGCGACTTCGAGGAGGCCCGCCAGATCGGTCGCGGCACGGTCGGATTCTCCGAGCCGCTGTACATCGGCCAGCGCATCTGGTTGGCCGGGATGCGCGGGGAGTCCTTTGCCGACGCGGGCACCCTCGATGGCTTCGCGAGCCTGCGCGAGGCCGGCTTCCTCGGCATCGGCTCGCTGATCCGCACCGCCACCTCGATGGAACACATCGACCGGGGCGACGCGGCTCCCGGGCAAGACGTGATGCGCGACATCCGCGACACGGGTCTCGCTTCCCTCGAGCCCGACGAGCACTGGCTGACCCACGTGCAGGTGCTGGTGGCACTCGCGTGCCGCCTGGGCGATCGCGAGGCCGGCACCCGGATCGGCGAGGCGCTGCTCCCGAAGCGCGGCCTCGTGGTGATGCACGATCTCGTGCGCGTGAGCATCGGGACCGTCGAAACCCTGCTCGCGATGCTGGCGATCCTCGACCGACGACCGGACGAGGCACGCACCCATCTCGCCGCGGGGATGGCCCTCGAGCGGCGCGCCGGCCTGATGCCCGCGACCCTCGAGTCCGAGGCCCTGGGAGCCTCCCTCGACGCAGCGGCCGGGGACACCGCGGCGGCGCAGGCCGCCTGCGAGCGCCTGTCGGCGCGCGCCCGTGAGATCGGCACGGCCCGCCGCTACGACGCACCGCGGCCGTGGGTGCTCGAGGCGCTCGGGTAGCGCGTCGTCCGCGCTTTTCGCTCCTGAAATCAGGGGCTTCCGCACCACCCGAAGCCTCAGAAAACCATCAGGCTTCCGTTGGGACTCACCTTCGCGTCGGGCCGAGACTCCGGTTCGCGCGTGCATGGAGCACGCGAAATTGGAGGAACCCACATGTCGTCCGTCCAGCCGACCCTTTCTCTGACGCCCGCCGCCGCAGCGCCTCCGGTGGCGTCCGACGCCCCCCTCGAGGTCGGGCCGCCCCTGCCGAACCGCCCCATCGCCTGGCGTGATACGGCCCGGGGCCTCGCGCGGCTGCTCTCGAACCCAGAGCGGACCGAGAGCGTCTTCGAGCTGATGCGGGCGATCGGCGGTCGCGGCAGCGAGCCGACCTTCCAGGCCTTCCGTTCGATCGGGGGCAGCGGCAGACTGCTCCATCACGCGCCGGACCTGATCGCCGCGCTGGCCGATCGCGACAGCCTCGCGCGCTTGCCCGAGGGCAGCCTCGGCCGCGGCTATCTCGCGTTCGCGGAACGCAACCACGTGTCGGCCGACGGGTTGATCCAGGCCCGCGACAACACGGGACTGCGGGAGCTCCAGCCTTCCCTCGACCCTGCGCGCGCCTGGTTCTTCGACCGCCTGAACCCGATCCACGATCTCTGGCACGTGCTCACCGGCTACGAGACCGACCCCGTCGGCGAAGTCGGACTGCTCGCTTTCACGATCGGACAGGGCTGCTCGGACCGGACCTTCAAGCTGCTGTTTGCCGTCGCGATTCTGCGGGGTTCCTGGAAGGACCGCTTTGCCTTCCACCGCTTCCTGTGGCGCGCTTGGCGCAGCGGCCGCCGGGCCCAGCCCCTGCTCGCCCTGCCGTACGAGGAGCTCCTCCGTCGACCGCTCGAGCCGCGGCGCGATCGGCTCGGCATCAAACGACTCGCGCTCGTGCACCCGCACGGCGTGCCCGCGCCGGTGGTCTCCCCCCAGGCCGCCACGGGTGCCGCATGAGCGCTCCCACCCAGGAGACCCCCCTGCAGACACCGTTGGGTGTCCAGACTCTGGTGCTGTACGCGATGCCTTCGGCCGGGCTCCAGGCCTTGCTCTGGCTCGTGATCTTCTACGCGCTGAAGTACGGCAGCGACGTCCTCGGCGTCGCCCCGGCGATCGTGGGCGGGGTCTTCGCACTCGGTCGGGTCTGGGACGCCGTGTCGGATCCGATCGTCGGCCACTGGAGCGACCGCGCGCGCACCCGTTGGGGCCGACGCCGCCCCTGGCTCCTCGCAGGTGCCGTGCCGCTCGCGGTGGGGTTCTGGGCCTTCTGGCTGCCGATCTTTCCCGTCGGCAGCCTCGGCGCCACGCTGTGGATGGCTGCCGCCCTGCTCCTCTACCACACGGCGTACACGGCCGTGAGTATCCCGCACGCGGCCTGGGGCACCGAGATCGCGCCGACGGCACAGGCGCGTACCCGACTCTACGCAGCGCGCGGTGTCGGTGAGCTCGCGGGGATCTTCGTCGCGATCGGAGCGCTGCATCAGATCGAGAATGCGCCCACCTCGGCGCCGGGCATTGCCGCGGCGCTCGGCGCGCTGGCCGCGACGTGTGCGGGCATCGCGGCCCTTCGTCTCCGCGAACCCGCACAGCCAGAGGGTGATGGCGGGAGCAGCCCGTGGCAGGCCATGCGCGACGTGCTCGCGAACCCGATCGCGCGTACGGTCCTCGCCGCGGTGTTCCTGGCGGACGTCGGAACTGCGGCGATGGGTGCAGTCCTTCCCTTCTTGACCGAGTACGTGATGGACCGCCCGGGCACTTCGGCCCAGTTCCTCGCCGCCTTCGTGCTCCCGACCTGCGCTTCGATCCCGCTGTGGGTCGCTCTCGCCGGACGCATCGGGGCGTGGCGCACCTGGCAGTTCTCGTGCGCGCTCTCGGCATGCGCGTTCGGCGGCTACCTGTTCGTCGACGACCAGACCCCGTTGGCATGGCTCTTGGCAATCGGGGGCTGTGTCGGTCTCGGCCAGGCCGCGGCGCGCATCCTGCCCCCCGCCGTCCTCGGCGATGCCATCGAACGCGACCGGGCGCGTACGGGAGAGAACAAGGAAGGCGCCTATTTCGCTGCGTTCCATCTCGTTCAGAAGATCGGTGCGGCGGTGGCGGTGGGGATCGCCGGCCTCGTGCTGCAGTGGAGTGGCATCGGTGCGGGCGTCGCGCCGGGCCCGCGCGGCGAACTCGGCATCCGCTTCTTGATGTGCGTGCTCCCGACCCTCGCGATGGCGCTCTCCGTCGGGCTGTTGGCGTGGCGCCGACCGCGCGGGCAGCGGACGGAGCGGGCCGGCGCGGCCGCGCCCTCGGAGTCCTGGGCGGGGAGCGAGTGCTGACCCGCCTCACCGAGTGCCCCGACCGCGCCCCGTGCCCTCAAGCCGGCGCCAGTCCCCTCCGAAGAAGCCGGCATGCGGCGTGTGGTTCTCGTGGTAATCGCCGCAGGCGCCCTCCTGGCCTGTGCTCATGCGGAAAGCGATCCGGCACCGTCGGTTTCGCCGGCCGCTGACTCGGTCCGCCAGCTCCTCGACCAATCCGAGTTCTCTTTCGCGGATCCGGAATTGCTCGTGCGCTACCGGGCTTCGGGCCCTTACTTGCTCGTCGACGAGGGGCCGGATCGGATGCGGTTCGAGGCGTCTGCGGGCGCCGGGGCGCCGGCGGCCCTCGTCACCGTGGAGCGTCGGGGCGACCAGCTCTGGGCGTCGTTCCGGTTCTCCGAGCGCGAGTTCCTGACCCGCCTCCAGTAGGCCCCCGCCGGCCTCCCGCTCGGGAGGGCCGATCCGGGCCCCGTTCGGCCCTTTCCGCGTCGTGACGAATCGCGGCCCGAGGGCATTGCACCGTGTGCAGTTGACGAGCAAAATCCCGCCGATGTCCGCGTGGATCCAGGATCCTTGCGGTCGGGGAGTGCTGCGAGCGCGGCGGGGCGCTCGAAAATCCATATACAGAACGGAGATTTCGGATGAAGACCGCATGGATCATCAGCTCGATGGCCGCCCTCGGCATGACCGCCGGGGCTGTCCAAGCGCAGAACGCGGTGGATCTGCCGCCCAACGCCAAGGCCGGCCAGTGCTACGCCCGGGTCCACGTGCCGGCGTCCTACGAGACCGACCAGCAGAAGGTGGTTCGCCGTGAGGCTTCCACCCGCATCGAGACCGTGGCCCCGGTCTACGAGTGGGTGGAGCAGAAGGTGCTCGTGAAGGAAGCCACCGAGAAGCTCGAGATCGTGCCGGCTGCCTACGAGTGGAAGCAGGAAGAGGTGACCGTGAAGCCCGCCTCCTTCAAGCTCGTTCCGGTGCCCGCGAAGTACGAGATGGTCGAGGAAAAGATCGAAGTGCGGCCCGCGCGCACCGAGTGGAAGAAGGGCCGCGGCCCGGTGGAGAAGGTCAACCACTCGACGGGCGAGATCATGTGCCTGGTCGAAGTGCCGGCCGAGTACAAGACGGTGAAGAAGCGGGTGCTGAAGAGCGCTGCGACCACCCAGCGCGTCGAGATCCCGGCCGTGAAGAAGAACGTGCGCAAGCGGGTCGTGAAGACGCCGTCCAGCACGAAG
Organism: Myxococcota bacterium; assembly: GCA_039030075.1. Classification (NCBI taxonomy): domain Bacteria; kingdom Pseudomonadati; phylum Myxococcota; species Myxococcota bacterium. The sequence continues at coordinate 25,845 of JBCCEW010000033.1, forward strand.
AAGGTCACGATCCCGGCGGAGTACCGCACCGTCCGCGTGCAGAAGCTCGTGCAGCCGGCCCAGGAGAAGAAGATCGAGATCCCGGCCGAATACGAGACCGTCACGAAGCGCCGCCTCGTCAGCGACTCGAAGACCGAGTGGCGTGAGGTGCTCTGCGAGACGAACATCCGGCCCGACACGATCCAGGCCCTGCAGCGCGCGCTGAAGAACGCCGGTCACGACCCGGGCCCGATCGACGGTGTCGTGGGCCGCGAGACCCTCGAGGCCGTGAACACCTACCAGAAGGCGAAGGGCCTGCCGACCGGCGGCTTGACGATCGCCGTCCTGAACTCGCTCGGCGTCAAGATTCGCTGAGCCGAGGGATCCGAGCGGGCGCCCCTGCCCGCTCTGCGTCCACGAGCGCCCCTGGGCTTCGGCCCGGGGGCGTTTTCGTTTCGGGGTGGCCCGGCGCTAGCGGCGCGCGCGCAGCCGCAGCATGAATTGGGCGTCGAAGCTGCGATCGCCGGACACGTGTCCCAGCTCCTGGAGCCGACCGAGGCTCTCGAGGGTCAGCCCGGCCCGGTTCGCCTGCTCGGCGTACCAGTCGAGCGGTCGCGCCAGGATCGGGAATCCCGCCCAGTTTCCGAGTCGCCCGTCTCCGAGGTGGACGTTCGCGTAGAACACGCCCTCCGCGGCCAGGTGACGGGCCACGAACGCGAGCGCGACGGCGAGCTCTTCGTCCTCCAGGTGCGGCAGCAGCCCGAAGGCCCAGACGAACGCAAAGACCCGCCGCAGCTCGAGCCCGTCGAGGCTCTCGACGTGATCGATCCTCGGGTAGCGCTCGGCGAGCCCCGCCTCTTCGAGCTCGTGGCGGGCTTCGGCGATCACGTCCTTGCGGATGTCGATGCCCGTGTAGTGGCCGGCCGCCAGGAAGCCGATCAGCGGCAGGCCGCCGCGCAGCGTGCCGCAGCCCAGATCGAGCAGGCTGTCTCCGGGCGCGAGCCCCATGCGCTGCAGGAAGTCGATCTGGAAGTGGCGTTGCATGCGCCACAGGTGGGGCGCTCCCGCACGCCCATGCCGCCACTCGGCGGCTCCCGGACCGAAACGGGTCGGGAAGAGCCGGGAGAGCCAGCGATCGGCCTGTTCGGAGAACGACGGACTGGGCATGCCGTCGCTATCGGCCGGCCCCCCTTCAGGCTTGAGCAAGTGGGTGGCAGATTCGGCAGGAACTCCCTGCCCCGGCTGGGAAAGCTCGGAAGGCCCCGCTAGCGCTTCGTGGCCGCGAACAGGTAGCGGTTGATGCTGAAGAAGTACCGGCCGGCGGCCGCCAGCGCGCGCAGCTCGTCGCCCCAGGCAGCCGCCTCTTCCGGGCCCACCTCCTCCCGACCCGCGACGAACGCCTGGATCGCGACCAGGATGCCGTGGCTGTAGCAGTTGGGATGCAGGTGGGGATTCAGCAGCGGGATGACGTCGCGGCGCTGCACGGTGAGCCCGGCCGCATCGAGCCGGGGCCCCAGCGTGCGCGGCAGACAGGGATCGTGGAGGTGGGCCTCCCAGGCATCGAGCACCCGCCGCATCCGCGCGCGGTCCTCGGTCTGCCAGACCGCAGTATCCCAGTCGGTATCGAGGATCACCGCCCGGCCCCCGACGCGCAGCACGCGGGCGATCTCGGCGAGCGCGCCGTCGAGGTCGGGCACGTACTCGAGCACCTGGGTGGAGACGACGGCATCGAAGGCGCCCGCGTCGAAGGGCAACGCCGTTGCATCGGCCGTGCGCAGGTCCACGCCCTCGCCACAGCGGGCGCGCGCCATTGCCAGCATCGGCTCACTCGTGTCGATGCCCGCGACGTGACCGTCCGCTCCGACGATGCGCGCCATGTCATCGGCCAGGAATCCCGGCCCGACGCCGATGTCGAGGACCCGCTCGCCCGGCGCCAGACCGAGCGCGACGAGGGTCTGACTGCGCTGGGCGGCGACGTCGGGCGTGCGGTAGATGGCCTCGACACCGCGTGCCGCGCCGTCGTCGAAGGTGAGTCCCACGCCGGAAGCCTCTCGCATCGCGCAGCCCGGAGCAAGCGCGCCTGCATCGGGAACCTGGCCTACCCTACGCGCTCGCGAAGGAGGAGCCACGTGGCCCAGGAATTCCACAGCGCCGAAGCCTTGGAACAGGCGGTCGGTCAGAGCCTCGGTACCAGTGACTGGGTGTCGATCGCCCAGTCGCGCATCAACCAGTTCGCCGAGGCCACGGATGATCACCAGTGGATCCACGTCGATGTCGAACGCGCCAAGGCGGGCCCGTTCGGAGCGCCGATCGCCCACGGCTACCTCACGCTCTCGCTCGTCAACAAGTTCCTGCCCGAGTTGATCGTGGTGCCCACGGCGACCATGGGTGTCAACTACGGCTGCAACAAGGTGCGCTTCCCGGCACCGGTGCCCGTCGACTCGCGAATCCGTGCCCACGGTGAGATCGCCGGCGTCGACAAGGTGCCCGGCGGCGTCCAGGTGGTCGTTCGCGTGAGTGTCGAGATCGAGGGCGGTTCGAAGCCCGCGTGTGTGGCCGAGACCGTCAGCCGCTTCTTGTTCGAATGAACCGCGAATGAACCGCGCATGATCCACACGCCTTCCGAAACCCTCGTAGCGCCCTCCCGACGGGAGTCCCCTTGAGCCATCCCTCGAATTCGAACTCACTGGCCCTCTACGAGCGCGACGCAGATCGCTTCGTTCCCACGCGCCTCGCGCGCGGGCCCTGGCACAACGATTCCCAACACGGCGGCCCGGTGCAGGGTCTGCTCGCCCGCTGCGTGCAGGAGCACCCCTCCGAGCGCCCGATGCAGGTGGTTCGCTTCACCTGCGACCTGTGGCGAGCGGCGGCATTCGAGCCGCTGACCGTCTCGGTGCGCACCTTGCGCGACGGCAAGGCCGCGGAGTGGCTCGAAGCCGAGCTCCGCCACGGCGACCAGGTCGCCGCTCGCGCCACCGCCCTGCGCCTGCGCGAAGAGGACGTGCCCGCGACGCCCGACAGCACGCCGCACCCGCTCGGCGACCTCGAAGACGCGAGCTCCCCGATCCGCTGGCTCGGCACGAGCGGCGAGCGCGACGAGATCACCGACTTCGTGAACGCCATCGAGTTGCGCCCGGTCGAGGACTTCATTCGCCCGGCCGCATGGCTCCGCCTGCGGGTGCCGCTGGTCGCCGGCGAGGACACCACCCCCTTCGTCGCCGCCGCGACGCTCTGCGACATGGTCTATGGGCTCCCGATCGTGCGCGATGTGCAACGCGGCAATCCGATCGTCGCAGCCCAGCCCTTCGTGGCGATCAACGTCGACACGTCGCTCCAGTTCCACCGTTCCCCCCGCGGCGAGTGGATCGGCTTCGATGCCGAGGTCCGCTACGGACCCCACGGCGCCGGGCTCGGGCGTGCCGCCCTTTGCGACGAAGACGGCGCGCTCGGCTACGCCCAGCAATCTCTGCTGCTACGCGACAAGCAGGCACCGCCCGCCTGGGAATCGCGGCTGCGCCGCGACGCCGAAGAAGTCGGCTGACCGGTTAGCCCGACCGCTTCGGCGCTCGCAAGAGCTGACGCTCGAACTCGGCCGGGTCTGGGGTCGGGAACCGGCAGGTGCGGTTCTCGCACACGTAGGCGGTGGCGCGACCATCCCGTGCGGTCTTCCCGCCCAACAGAGACACGAGGGCGCGGTTCGCCTCGAGCGCCTCCCCTTCGCGAACGATCACCTGGACGCGCTGGGGCTGATGGACCCGACGCAGCACCGCCAGTAGTGCCTCGGCTCCCCCGGCGTCCGCCCCGGCTTCGGGAAGCACCACGATCACTTCCTGATGCGCACCCTGCAGCCAGGCGAGCGCCTCGAGCAGCGCGGGCATGCGGTCCGGGGTCTTCCGCAGGAGATCGCCGAAAGCGCGGAAGCTCTGCTCCGCCGCCTCGAGATAAGCCTCGTCTCCCGTGAGCGCGGCCAGCCGCAGCAGGTTCTGGGCCGCGACGCCATTGCCCGAGGGCAGCGCGGTCCCGTCGAGCACGGGTTTCTCGCGGACGAGCGGCGAGGCGCCCGCCCGCGCCGTGCGGAAGTAGCCGCCGGCGGGATCCGCGTACTCCGCATCGAGCCGCCGCTGCAAGTCGAGGGCGTCGCGCAGCCAGCGCGGCTCCGCGCTGACCTCGTACAAGTCGAGCAGCCCGGCCACCAGGAAGGCGTAGTCGTCGAGGAACGCGGGCCCGGAGCGCGCTACGTCGAGCTGCACGCGCGTCAACGCCCCGCGCTCGGTGCGTCCGGACAAGACGCGGTTCGCCGCAGCGGCCGCGGCGTCGACCCAGGAAGGTCGATCGAGAGCGAAGCCAGCCCGTGCAAACGCGGAGATCGCCAATCCGTTCCACGCCGTGACGAGCTTTGCATCGCGCAGCGGACGGCGCCGCGCCGAGCGCTCCCGCAACAGACGCGCCCGACCCTCCGCGATCTCCTTCGCCAGCCGTTCCGGCGGGATCGCGAGTTCGTCCGCCCACGCGGCGATGCGTCGCCTCGGTTGCAGGATGTGTCGGTCCCCGATCGCGAATGCCGCGTTCCCGATCCCCCAATAGGGGGTGAGACCCGCTCGCGCATCGGACCCCACCGCGGCGCGGAAATCTCGAGCGGTCCAGGTAAAGAAGCGCCCTGCCTCGGAGGCACTGGTTCGCCCCTCGTTGGCGGCGTCCGTCGCCGATGCGAAACCGCCGCCCGCGAGCGCGAAGTCGCGGAGCAGCGCCTCGCCCGTGTCGCGCGCCACCTCCGCGAAGAACGGGTCACCGCTCGCCTGCCAGGCCTCGAGGTAATCGAGACAAAGCCGGGCGTTGTCCGTGAGCGACTTCTCGAACTCGGGCACACGCCAAGCGGCATCGCGTGTCGCGCGATGGAACCCGCCCCCCACCTGATCGCGCAGCCCGCTGAGCGCCATCGTCTCGAGGCTGCGCAGCACGGCGCTCGTCAGCGCGTCGTCCCCGTGCTGGGGGGCGCGCAGCAGAAAGCGATGGGGCAAGGCGTTCGGGAGCTTGCGGCCGGTTCCCACCCCGCCGTGGCGAGGATCGATTCGACGCTGCCAGGTCTTCGCGGCACGCAGGAGAACGGCGGGCTCGGGCAGCGTCGCGTCGGCCGGGGGCGCCGCTTCCAGAGCCTCGCGCACACGGTCGGTCCATCGGCGAGCGTCCTCGGCGACCCGCTCCGGGTCCTCATAGAGGGCCGTCACCGTCTCCAGCACCCGCGGCAGTCCCGGCTGACCGCGCCGATCGCGCGGCGGGTAGTAGCTCCCCCCGAAGAACGGCTCGCCCTCTGACGTCACCCACACGTGAACCGGCCACCCCACCGGTCGCCCGAGCGCTTCGAGGGCCGCGAGGTACACGGCGTCGACGTCCGGCCGCAGATCCCGATCGACCTTGATCGCGACGAAGTCGCGGTTCAGCTGTTCGGCGATCGCCAGATCATCGAAGGACTCCTTCTCCATCACGTGACACCAGTGACAGGTCGCGTACCCGATGCTCACCAGCACCGGACGCCCGAGTTCCCGGGCGGCGGCGAAGGCCTCGTCTCCCCACGCGTACCAGTTCACCGGGTTGTGGGCGTGCTGCAGTAGATACGGACTCGACTCGAGCACCAGGCGGTTCGTGAAGAGCGGACGTCCGTCGGGCGCACGATGCTGGCTGCGGATCGCCGACGTCGGACGCGCGTCCGCTGCCGCGACGAGCCGCGTCGCGAGGCTCGTCTCGAGCTCCGTTGCTCCCGGCAGGGGATCGGCGCCCGCCAACGCAGCCAGGCCGAGCGTGACGACGGCGAGCGCCGCCTGCTTCCCTCTCATCGGCCGCGGAAGACGGGCTCCCGCTTCTCCATGAACGCCCGCGGACCCTCGCGCGCATCCTCCGAGGCCATCACGACGGCAGAGCACTCGTTCTCGATCTCGTACGCCTCGGCGAGCGGTACACCGCTGGTGCGAAGGACCGCTTCCTTCACCTTCTGCACCGCCAGCGGACCGTTCTTCGCGAGGCGCGCGGCGATCTCCTGTACCCGCGGCAGCAGCGCCTCGGGCGCCACCACCTCGTTGACCAGCCCGATGCGCAGCGCCTCTTCGGCGGGCATGCGGTCGCCGAGCAACAGGATCTCCATCGCCTTGCAGTGGGGCACCTGCCGGGCGAGCCGCACCATCGAGCCCCCACCCGGCACCAGGCCGCGCTGGACCTCGCTCAGGCCAAAGCTCGCGTTCGTCGAGGCGATCCGGATGTCCGTGGCCTGGAGCAGCTCACAGCCTCCCGCCAGGGCATAGCCGTTCACGGCCGCGATGATCGGCTTGTAGAGCTCGAAGGGCTTGAGCAATGCGACCGGCACCTTGTCGAGGTTCTCCAGCAGCCGGCGATCCCACTCGTCCTCGGGTGCGCGCGCCCCGGTGAACAAGGGCATCAATAGTTGGAGGTCGCCGCCGGCACAGAACGCGGTGTCGCCCGCTCCCGTGAGCACCGCGACCCGAGCGTCGGGGTCGTCGCGGAAGTCGAGCCAGGCGTCGGCGAGCTGCACCATCAGCTGGGGACTGATCGCGTTGCGGCGTTCGGGGCGATTGAAGGTGAGCGTCGCGACGCCGTCGCGCTTCTCGTAGAGCAGGTCGGGCATCGGGACTCCGGTCAGGTGTTCTGGACGCGCAGACCGCCGTCTACCGGGATCACCGCGCCGTTGACGTAGGACGCCGCCGGCAGCACCAGGGAGAGGGTCATGTGCGCGACCTCTTCGGGGTCTGCGTAGCGCCGAGCCGGCACGCGACGGCGCGCGAACTTGCGCTTCGCCTCGTCGGGAATCACCGACGTCATCCCCGTGTGAATCGGTCCCGGACAGATGCAGTTCACCGTCGTACCGGAGGCGCCGAGTTCGACGGCGAGCGAGCGGGTCAGCCCGACCACGCCGTGCTTGCTGGCGGTGTAGGGGCTCCCGGCGGCCGTCGCGCCGAGCCCCTCGGTCGAGGCGATGTTCACGATGCGGCCCGCCCCTTCTCTCCCGAGCTGAGGCAGACCCGCCCGAATCAGATGGACCTGGGCGTCGAGGTTGACGGCGAAGGTTTGCTGCCAGCGCTCGAGGTAGTCCTCGGCATCGATCGGAGAGAACGTGGCCACGCCCGCGTTGTTGACCAGGATGTCGAGGGGGCCGAGGTCGTTCGGGATCTGCTCGACCATGCGGCCCACTTCGCCCACGTCGGTGATGTCGAAGGGATACGCGGCGACCTTCCCGCCGGCGTCAGCGATCTCCCGCTCCACCCGGGCGAGGCCCTCGGCGTCGCGGTCGGTGATCGCGACCTGGGCGCCCTCGTCGCTGAAGAGGTGGGCGGTCGCGCGCCCCATGCCGCTCGCGGCACCCGTGACGAGTGCGGTGCGACCGGCGATCGAGCGGGACAACTGGGTCAAGCGGGCCATGCATCCTCCGACGGGCGGCCGAGTCTATCACCGAGCCCCGACGCCCCCTACTCTCCCCGCGATGCCCGACCCCTCTCGCTCCGCCGCGCCCCTCGACCTCGAGGCCCAGATCGCGGCGGTCGACGAAGTGCTCTCGACCACGCGCTCGATTCGGCGGCGGCTCGACTTCGAGCGACCGGTGGAACCCGAGGTGCTCGAAGCCTGTATCGATGTGGCTGTGCAGGCGCCGACGGGCATCCCGCCCGAGAGCTGGCGCTTCCTGGTGGTCGATGCTCCCGAGCGGAAACGCGCCGTCGCCGACTGCTACCGCGCGGCCCTCGACGACCTCGTGGCCCGCCGCGGCGGGGAGCCGCCGAAAGCCGGGATCCGCGCCCTCGCCGACCGCCTTCACGAGGTGCCCGCCCTGGTCCTGGTCTGCGCCGAGGGGCGCCCGCCGGCCGACGACCCGGCCTTTCAATTGGCCTTCTACGGCTCGGTGCTGCCCGCCGCCTGGTCGCTGATGCTCGCCCTGCGCGCGCGAGGCCTCGGCAGCACCTGGACGACCCTCCTGGTCCAACGCGAGCGTGAAGTCGCGGAGCTCCTCGACATCCCCGCTGGAGTCAGTCTCACGGTGCTCCTGCCCGTGGGCTACATGCGCGACGCAGTGCTGCGACCGGCCGCGCGCGCGCCGGCACAGCAGGTCTCGTTCTGGAACACCTGGGGCGCCCGACGCGGCGACGCTGGCACGCCCGAGAGCCCTGGGGCAGCCTGAGCCCGTGCGAATCTGGGTCAGCGGCGCGGCAGGTTTCGTCGGCAGCCGTCTGCGACCGCGTCTGGAGGCCGCGGGCCACACCGTGATCGGCGTGGACCGGGAGGTCGAGATCACCGACCCCGAAGCCGTCCGCGAGAGCCTGACCTCGGCCCGTCCGGATGCGATCCTGCACCTCGCCGCCCAGAGTTCGAGCACCCGCTCGGCCGCCGCGCCCGAACGCGCCGCCCAGATCAACTACGGCGGCACGGCCAACGTCCTCCAGCTGGCACGAGAACATCATTCGCAGTGCCGAGTTGTACTCGTCAGTTCGAGTGAAATCTACGGGAGTCGCTCACCCGGGGCGGAACCCTTCCGGGAGACCGACGGGCTCGCGCCGCGGACTCCCTATGCCCGGACCAAGGCGGCCGCAGACCTGCTCGCCGCCCGCTACGCCGCCGACGGCCTCGACGTCGTCCGCGCGCGCCCCTTCAACCACACGGGGCCCGGCCAGTCGCCCGACGCCTTCGTGGTCCCGAGCTTCGCCCGCCAAGTGGCCCAGATCGCCTCTGGGGAACGCCCCGCTGCGCTCCAGGTCGGCAACCTGGCCTCGGTGCGCGACTTCCTCGACGTGGACGACGTCATCGAGGCCTACCTGCGCTTGCTCGACCGCGACGTTCCGCCCGGGGCCTACAACATCGCGAGCGGCCAGGGGCGCCGGATCGGCGACCTCCTCGACGATCTGATCGCGCTCGCCGAAACCGAGGCCACGATCGAGGTCGACCCCGAACGCTTCCGACCGACCGACGACTCGGTGGGCGACGCGTCGAAGCTGCGGGCGGCGACGGGCTGGGAACCGAAGATCCCCTGGCGCGACACCCTCAGCCGCGTGCTGGAGTCGGTCGCCTCCACAGAAGCGCCACCCACGTGACGCCACTCGCATCGACGGCCTCGACGCGTCCGTCGGCTTCCAACCCGGCTGCTTCGGCCCAGGCCGCGACGCGCGGCGCATCGCTGTCGAGCAATCCCGAGAGCACCAGCGGGGCCCCGGGATCCAGGCGCGCCGCCACGTCGGCGAAGATCGGCTCGAGCTCGCGGCGCAGCAGATTGGCGACGACCGCATCGAACCGGCGCTGCGGAGCCAGCGCTTCGAGGGGTCCCGTGAACCAGACTGCGCCAGCCGCGAGACCGTTCTCGAGCGCATTCTCGCGACACGCCGGTGCGGCAAGTGGGTCGAGGTCGAAGCCCACCGCCGACACCGCGCCGAGACGCAACGCTGCCAGGGCCAGGACGCCGGTGCCGGCGCCGACATCGAGAACGTGGGCGGGTCCCGTCCCTTCGGCGTACAGGCGGTCGAGGGCGGCGAGCGCGAGGGCGGTCGACTCGTGGCCGCCGGTCCCGAACGCCTGGCCCGGGTCGATCACGAGTTCCTGCTGCCCCGGTGCCGGCGGGCTCGTCTCGAAGGAGCTGCGGATCCGCAGGCGCGGGGACACGTCGATCGGGGCCAGCCCTTCCTTCCAGGCCTCGGACCAGTCGCGCTCCTGCAGCTCTTCGGCCGACCCCACGATCACCTCGGGCACCTGGTTGCGCAGGGCGTCCTGGACGGCACCGACACAGGACGCGGGGACGTAGAGTCGCAGCATGCAGCCGTCCTCGTCCTCCTCGGCTCCGGCCGCGCCCTCGGCGAACGCCTCGGCCAACGCCCGCTCGGCACACGCGCGGTCGGGCGCGCGCACCGAGAACACCTGGACCCGCGCGCTCGCGGTGTTCGGACTCGTCGTCTGCTCCTCCATGACGAGCGGATGCTACCTGGCCCACCTCGCGGACGGACAGATGCGGCTGCTGCTCGGCCGTGAACCCGTCGCGAAGCTGCTCGACGACCCGACCACGCCCGAGGACTGGCGCGCACGGCTCACGCGCATCGAGGAAGTGCGCGAGGAAGCCCGCGCCCTCGGCCTCAACGTCGGCGAGCGCTACACCGCCTTCTCGGATTGGCCCGGGGACGCCGTGGTCACCAGCGTCGTCTCGACCCGCCCCGGCGAGCTCGAACCCACCACCCGCTGGTACCCGATCGTGGGCAGCGTGCCCTACCAGGGTTACTTCGACCCGGATCGCGCGGAGGCCGAAGCCCAACGTCGCCGGGAGGACGGTCTCGACGTCTGCGTGGTCCCGGTGCCCGCCTATTCCACCCTGGGCTGGTTCGACGACCCCCTCACCGGTCCGATGCTTCGCATGCCCGAGGCGCGTCTCGTGGAGACGGTCTTTCATGAACTGGTGCACGCGACGCTGTTCCTGCCCGGCGAAGCCGACTTCAACGAAGGCTTCGCGACCTTCGTCGGTCAGGAAGCGCGGGTGCGCTTCTACGCGAACCGCGGCGAGGAAACCCGCGAACGCGCCGCGGTCGAGCGTGCGCGCGCACTGCGCGGCGAGATGTTGGCGTTGCGGCGCGCCATCGAATCGCTCTACGCCGAGGCCGCGGACCCGGAAGCCCGGGCCGAGCGGCGGCGCCAGCTCGAGGCCGCCGCGCGCGCACGCCTGACCGTGCTCTCCGGTCTCCCCCCAGACGAGGCCGCGGCGTGGGCCGAGCGGATCCGGTTGAACGATGCCTGCCTCGCACTCACCGGGACCTACCACGCCGACCTGCCGCGCTGGTCCGAGCTGCTCCGAGCGTCCGGCGATGACCTCCGCCGCATGATCGATCGGGTCGCCGCGACCACCGAAGCCGACGATCCACGCGCGGCACTCTTCGGCGCGAGCGCGCCCGGGGACGATGAGGCGACCGACCCGCCCTGAGACCGCTGCCGTGGACCCGGCTCTTGCCGGCGCGTGAACACGCAGGCGACCGGCTGCGGCTCCAGCAGACGCGCTTTCCGGCCGAAGCAAGCCCGGTGGGCGATGCGATGAGCGACCAGGGGGGCGGCGCAGCCGTTCTGACGACCGAAGCGGCGGCCCAGAAGGCCCAGTCGCTCTGCGACGGCGTCGCGCGGGCGGTGCGCGGGAAGCCCGATGTGGTGCGCCGCGCCGTCGAGACCTTGATCGCCGGCGGCCACCTGCTGCTCGAAGACGTGCCCGGGGTCGGGAAGACGACCCTCGCCCAGGCTTTGGCGCGCTCGATCGATGGTGAGTTCCGGCGCGTCCAGTTCACGAGCGATCTGTTGCCCGCGGACCTGCTCGGGAGCGCGCTCCCCGAGTTTCGCGACGGCGTTCCCACCGGCGAGCTGCGCTTCTCGCCGGGTCCGGTGTTCGGCCACGTGCTGCTCGCCGACGAGATCAACCGGGCGAGCCCAAAGGTGCAGTCGGCCCTGCTCGAGGCGATGGCCGAGGGCTCTGTGACGGCGGATGGACGCACGACTTCGCTGCCCCGCCCGTTCTTCGTGATCGCGACCCAGAACCCCCTCGATCATCACGGCACCCACCCGCTCCCCGAGTCCCAGCTGGATCGCTTCCTGATGCGTTCGGCCATCGGCTATCCCGACCCCGAGGACGAAGCCGCCGTGCTTCGCGAGGACCCGGCCGCGACCGCCCTGCCCCACCTGACCCCGGTGCTCCACCACAGCGAGGTTCTGGAGCTCCAGCGCGTGGCCAGCCAGATCAAGTTCCACGACACGCTCGTTGGCTATCTGCTTGCCCTGCTCACCGAGACCCGCGAACACGAGGCGATTTCGATCGGTGCGTCGCCCCGCGCTGGGATCGCCCTGCGGCGTGCCGCCCAGGCCCGTGCGCTGCTCGATGGTCGCGACTACTGCATCCCGGAAGATGTCCAGGGGCTCGCCGTCGACGTGTTGGCCCATCGGCTCAGCGTCGACGGTCGCGCCGGACAGCCCCTCGCTGCGGAGGAGACCGCGTGCATCCTACGCGAGATCCTGGAACGGACGAGCGTCCCGCTGTAGCGAAGCGGGCACTGGCCCCGCGCTCGTACTTCCAACGCGCGCGCCGGTGGCTCGAACCGCCGCGCCGGCTGCGTCCGACGCGCGCGGGCTGGACCTTCTTCGCGCTGACCTTCGGGATCGGCTTCGCGGCGCTGAACACGGGCAACAACCTGCTCTACCTGGTGCTGGCGCTCATGCTCGCCTTCCTGGTGCTCTCCGGCGTGCTCTCCGAGTCGGCGCTGCGCGGGGTCGCGGTACGCCGCATCCTGCCCCGCGAACTCGGCGCCGAGGCCGATGCCTGGGTGCGCCTCGAGATCCACAACCAACAGAAGCGCGTCGCGGCCTACGCGCTGGCCGTCGAAGACCGGGTTCGTACCGAGACCGGCGAAGAGACCGCCGGCCGCTGCTTCGCCCTGCGCGTCGACCCGGGCACCCACGAAGTCCGCAGCTACCGGCTGCGTCCCGAGCAGCGCGGCGAGCTCGAGTTCCTCGGCTTCGTGGTCTTCACGCGCTTCCCCTTCGGCCTGTTCTCGAAGGCGCTCACCCTCGACGCCCCGGAGCGTGCCCTGGTCTATCCCGCCGTCGACCCGGTGCAGCTGCCCGCGCGGAGGATCGGAGTGGCCGAGAGCGGCGAGCACGCGATGCCCCGCACCGGCGCCGGCGACGAGGTCGAAGGACTGCGCGAGTTCGCGGCCGGCGACGCCTTGCGACGGATCGAATGGCGCACCTCGCTCCGCTCACGCGCGCTATGGGTCCGCGACGCCCAGGAACGCGATGCGGGCGAGGTCGAGGTGCGACTCCATACCGCCTCGCGCGCGCCGGGCGACGCCTTCGAGCGTGACGTGCGCAGCTCGGCCTCGGAGATCTGCGCGCTCCTCGAGGACGGGTTGCGCGTCGGGCTGCGCACCGACCACGACCGCCTCGACGCCGCCGAGGGGCCGGGCCAGCGCCAGCGCTTGCTGGCCTTTCTGGCGCGCGTGTCGCCGGCGGGGGCTTCGGCGTGAGTCGCACCGACTTCCGCGTCGCCGTCCACGAACCGCGCCCGCCCTCGGCCTGGGTGATGGTCACCGTCGCGAGCGCCACGCTGTGGATCACCGAGCAACTCGAACCCTGGGCGATCGCGGCGCAGACGGCCGCGATCCTGCTCTCGCTCTGGCGGCGCAAGAATCCGTTCGCTTGGCAAAGCAACCCATGGCTCCTGAACGTCGGGATGATCGCGATCGTCACCGGCACGATCGCCGTTGCGCTCGGTGGCGGCCCCTCGACGATCGCCTTGGCGAACTTCGCCGCGAGCACCCAGGGCCTGCAGCTGATCGACGCGCGCCCGCGGCGCACCGAGTTCCTGTTGGTCGTGCTCGCGCTCTTCCAGGTCGTCCTGGCCGCGAACCTGACCGACAGCGTGTTCTTCACGCCCCTGCTGGTCCTCTTCGTGTTCGCGACGGTCTGGACGCTGGTGGTCCACACCCTGCGCAGCGAGGCCCTCGAGGCGGGACAGTCCGCCGAGCTCTCGCGTGCCTTCACGCCGGGGCTGCTCCGCACGACCCTGTGGGCATCGGCGTTGAGCGTGATCCTCGCGATGCTGCTCTTCGTGATGCTGCCGCGCCTGCGCTCGAGCGTGGTGCAGGGCCCGGTCGGAGGCCCCAGCGTGGCGACCGCCGGGTTCTCGGACCGGGTGGAGTTCGGGGCCCTCGGCCGCATCCGTCAGGATCCCCGGGTCGTGCTCCGGGTCGAGACCCTCGAAGGCGATCCGGTCCCGATCACCGAGGCCTACTACCGCGGGCTGGCCTTCGATCACTTCGACGGCAAGAGCTGGTCGATCACGCCGCCGAACCGCACGCGGGTGCCGGGCACCGCGGAAGGCGGCGTCAGCCTGGGACCCACCCCCGAAACCGTGGACCTCGTGCAGCGCATCGTGCGGGAGCCCGTAGAGGCGGGGGTACTCTTCCGCGTGGGCGAGCCCCGCGGCGTCCAGGGAACCATCCGAAGACTCGAACGAGACGTGTCGGGCGGGCTCTACGCGGCCAACCAGAGTCAGTCGCGGGTGCGCTACACGGTGCGCAGCTGGCGGACGCGTCCCAGCCTCGACGCCCTGCGCGAGGATCGCGCGGTCGCGCCGCGGGGTCGCGCCGCGCGCCTGCTCTCGCTGCCGCCGCTCGCTCCCGAGGTCGAGGCGCTGGCCCGGCGCATCGTCGCGGAAGCGGCGACCGACGCCGACCGTGCCCGCGCGATCGAGTCCTACCTCGTGCGCGAGGGTCTCTACACCGACGATCCGCCCGAGAGCCAGCCCGAACGCCAGGACGACCCGCGCTCGCCGGTCGAACGCTTCCTGCTCGGAGAACTCGCCGGGCACTGTGAGTACTTCGCTTCGGGCATGGTGCTCCTCGCGCGCGAACTGGAGCTGCCCGCGCGGCTGGTCAACGGCTTCGCCGGCGGCCGCACCAACGCGATCGGAGGGTTCGTCGAGCTCACCCAGAGCGACGCCCATGCCTGGGTGGAGATCCACTACGCCGACGCGGGCTGGGTCCGCTACGACCCGACGCCGCCCGATCTCCGTGCTGCCCCGATCGCGGAACTCTCCCTTCGCGAGCGCATGCGCGACCTCGCCAGCGCCATGGAGCTCTGGTGGTTCCAGCGCGTGGTCGGTTTCGACCGCTCGGATCAGATGAACGCGATGCGACGCGCCTGGCTCGCCTGGCGGGCCCGCTCTAAGGACGGGAGCCGCCCCAAAGCGCGCGCGAAGGGTCAGGCAAACGCTTGGCGCGACGTCTTCGAGCGCCGCGAGGGGCTGGTCGCGGCGGGAGCCCTGGCCGGGATCCTGGCCTGCGGCGTCTGGCTCTGGCGCCGTCGACAGCGCCAGCACCGCGGTCCCCACGCGCGCTACGAACGCGCCCTGCGTCTGCTCGCCCGACGCGGTGTCGTGCGTGCTCCCGAGCAGAGCGCGCGGGCGTACGCCGAGACCGTGACCGTCGCCTTCCCGCGCGAGGTGGCCGACGCCTTCGCTCGCCTGACCGAGGAGTACCTCGCCGAGCGCTTCGGCGAACGCCCGGACGCCGCTGCCGACACCCTGCAGCGCTTCGAAGCGGCGTTGGGACAGGCGCCCCGGACCGCGCGCTCGACCAACGCGCCAAGGGCATCCTGATCCGAGGCCTCAGTCGTCGTCGACGGTCAGGATCTTCCAGCCGCGCCCGACCCGGGCCAGCGCACGCTCGCGCGCGACGTCGAGGGACTCGGCCTCGACCTCGATGCGTCGCGAACGACACCCCGCCACCTCGCGGACGCGGATCCGGAAGCGCGGTGCCGCCGCTGCGCCCTGCGCATCCGAGTCCGACGCGACGGCATCCTCCGCCCCACGGGCCGCGATCTCCTGCAGGAACTGGAAGTAGCGCTCGGGCGCGTTCGAGATCCGTACGCCCACGCCCGCTTTCTCGATCGCCTTCAGGCGGGCGGGCACGTGCTTCTGACGGGCGACTTCGACCTCGAGTTCGACGGACTTGCCGCGCTCGGTCTGCAGCTGCAGCGAGAGACGCTGGCGCAGCTCGGTCTGGGCCGTCGTCTGTACGAACAGCCCGCTCGGCGAGAGGTCGAGCACCATCCCGGTGTAGGACCCCTCGGCGTTCCGCAGCTGACACGGCACGCGTCGCTTGGTTCGGTTCTCCACCCACGGCTGCCCCGGCATGCGTTTCGCCCCCCTGCGCCCCGCCCTGCCACTCGGTTTCGACGGCCTTCGCCGCCGCCTTGAGGATTCAGGCGAGTCCGATCGTCTTGTGGGTCTGGGGGATCGAGCGAACGTCCCGCAGCCCGCCGCGCTCCAGCCGGCGGTGCCACGCCAGCACCTGGTCCGGACGCGGCGCCGCGCGCACGGGCCCGGTGGGCGTCACGGGCTGGAGGATCACGGGGACCGAGGCATCGACCCCGACCACGGCTTCCAGCATGGCATCCAGCTCCGCGTTTTCCGTGGCGGGCGTCACGACCACCTTCACCACCGCCTCGGCAGAGCCGAGGGCCTCACGCAGGAAGGCGGCGTGGGTCGCGTGAAACGCCTCGCGCGCGTCGCGATGCGAGGCGCCTTCGCGTCGCACCTCGCTGGCGAGCTTCCAATCCATCGAGACCACGTCGATCTCCGGGAGCACCTCGGCCAGACCCTCTCGCGCGAGCCCGTGGGTCTCGAGGAATCGCCGCGGGCCCCGGCCCCGCAGGCCGGCCGCCAGCGCCGCGACCGCCTTCGACTGCAAGAGCGGCTCGCCGCCGGTGAAGCTCACGAAGCGGTGCTGCTCGAGCTCGAACCGCTCCAGCCAAGCGAGCACCGTGTCGACCGGGACCGGGTTCTCGAAGGGGTGCTCGGACCCGTCCAGCTCCGTCACGCTTCCGGCGTCGGCGGGCTTCCAGGTGTGCGGGGAGTCGCACCAGCGGCAGCGGAGGTCGCAGCGGCCGAAGCGGACGAACACGGTCGAGGCGCCGACGTGGATGCCCTCCCCCTGGATCGAGGAGAACACCTCGACGAGATTCGCCGTCGCAGCCAAGCGGTCAGCCTTCGACGATGGAGCGCCCCATCGCGATCTCCGTGATCAGCTCATCGAAGCGACCGCTCTCGCCGTGGAGTCCGTGCACACGCATGCGGGCCACGTGGTCGTCGTCAGCGAGGCCTTCGATCCAGGCATGCTTCGACGACAGATGCGCCGTCATCGACCCGAGGTCGAGGCCGCGCTTCGCCCGCGAGTCGTCCCCGGACAGGATCACCAGATCCTGCTCGGGGCGCGTCACCAGCGAGAGCTGCGACTCGTAGCGCTCGCGCGCGATCCGCGCGGCCAGGTGCAGATCGAGAGGCTCGGGCACCTCGAGCACGACCATCGACAGGCCACCGAAGTGCACCAGCCGGAAGTCGCGCTCGGAGACGTACGCCAGCTCGGGCGGCAGCGGCGGTTCCGGGTTGTCGGCCACGACCTTCGCGAGGTCCGACGGTCGACCCGCCAGCAGCGGCTCGATCTCGGCCCTGCGGTCGCCCGGGCGCGCGGCGATGTCCTGGGCGCGCTGCCACCACCAGCGGCCCCAACGCTCGTAGTCGTGCTGGGTGAACCGGCCGGTGATGAGCTCGACCAGCTTGTCCGAGAAGCGGCTGCGTCGGGTCCGCCCCGAGATCACCGCCGACAGCGACGAGTCGCTGCCCGGCTCCACGTGGACATGGTCCTCACCGAGCGCCGCACGCAGCGACACGAGGTCTTCCGGCGGCCAATCGTGATGGTCGTACCAGTCGAGCCGTCCGCGGTAGAGGCTCACCGTCTGGATCGTGTCCCGGGTCGGCGGCGATGCCGCGAAGCCCACCAGGAAGATCGGCGTCTGGTCCTTCAGCTCCGTTGCCGTCCCGCGGAAGAAGGTCATCAGGTCGGACTGGGGATAGACCCAGAAGCTCTCGACCAGGCGGACGTCCCGGGCCAGCACCACCGCCGTGAGCACCGACACCGGATCCGCGTGCGCCAGGAACGCGGCCCGGCGTCGCGGAGCCGGCGGCGGCTCCTCGGGCTTCGCCGTGCGGGCGCGCCGGCGCTGCTCGCGCTGCTGCCGTGCACGGTCGGCTTCGTCGTCGCCCTCCTCGGCGTCGTCCTCGTCCTCGTAGGCCGCGGTGACCGCCTCTTCGGGATCGGGCGCTTCCTCGTCGAGGGGCGCCAGCGTCTCGTCGTCGTCGGTCTCTACGACTTCTTCATCGTCGGGTTCGCTTGGGGCGGTTCGAGGACCCGAGTCGTCGCGACCGTCGTCGCCCCCTTCGCGGGAGCGTTCACCCCGCGCGCTCTCTCCGCCGCGTCCGCGCCGTCCACGGCGCCGGCCCCGGCTCCGGCGACGCCGGCCGTCGCCGTCTTCCCGCGCCTCTGCCGGAGAGCCACCCTCGTCGTCGAGGTCGAAGAGCGAGACTTCCTCGAAGCGGCCGCCTTCGCGTTCGGAAGCACCGTCCGCCTCCGAGGCGGCGGGCGCGTCGCCATCGCTGGCCGCGGCGGCGGCTGCGCCGTCGCCCGCGCGCGAGCGTCCTCCGCGCGACCCGCGCGAGCGACGCGACCGACCCCGCGGCCGCTCCTCGCGATCGTCGCGGTTTTCACGCGAGCGTTCCTCGCGCGCTTCGCGCGGCGGCTGGGGTGCCTCGGCGATGGCCTCGCCGAGCACCGGCCGCGGGCGCGGCTCCAGGGTCCACTCGCCCCCGCGACGCGTGCGCGCGTCGAAGAAGGCGATCTCGGTGCCGAGCGCGGCGCTCGCTTCGAGGGCAATCGGTTCGAACTCCTGCGCGGCCAGCACCAGACGCGGCGGACCCGCCGACAAAGCCAGGCCGGCTTCGCGGGCGAGATGGGCCGCCACCTCGGGTGCGAGCGCGGCGCCGTCGAGGATCTCCGCGAGCTCGGTCAGGCCGAGCCGCTCCCGGGAGGCGCCGATGGTGATGCGCCCCTCGGCGTCGATCCCCACCCAGTCGATGGGCTCGCCCTCGAGCTGGGCAATCGGCCACAGGGCGCGGGCCACGACGGGCTGGGCCCGCTCGAGGATCGGCGCGAGGGCCGAACGGATCGCCGCTTCAGAGCCCCGCAAACGCCGGTCGTTCAGGAGCTTGCGGATCAACCCTTCGAGTCGATCCAGAGCGGTGGCGAGGTTCTCACCCGCACCCACCGGCAGGGAGGCGCGTTCGGGCTGGTAGACCTCGATGTTGACGCCGCCCGGCTCGGCCACGAGCGACGCACAGCGCCGCGCCAGGACCACCAGGTCCACCTGGCCGTCGGCGCCGCGGAGCGCCCCACCGTGCTTCGCCGCGAGCCCCTCGAGGCCCGCCAGCGCACGCCCGAAGGCCTCGCGGTCCCCACCGCGCTCGAGGCGCTGGGCCACCTGGGCCGGTGTCTGCAGCGGCGCGCCGGCCGTTTCCGGCGCCACCGACACCGGTTCCGTCGCGAGCGCGCTCGCGGTCAGGGACGTAAGCGGGAGCGGTGATTCCAGCAGTGCCAGCCGACGGCGATCGGCCACGCTCCAATCGGGAGCGACCGCGAACAGCCGGGGGGCCGGAGCGTCTTCCTGGCTTCGGCGCGATCCGAGCGCCAGGGCCGCGAGCGCCGCGTCCGCGCCGCGTTCGGGGGCGAAGGCGACACCGATTGCCTGGCCCGACGTGTCCTCGCCCACACCGAGTGCGGCGAAGTGTTCCGGCAGCCCCTCGATCTCGAGGGGTTCGAGATTCGCGGCGGGCACGGCCCCGACCTCGACGATCCGCGCCATCCAGTGGGCCGCGTCGATCGGCTGGGGAGTTCCTTCCGAGTTGCCGCGGCGTCGACCGCGACCGAAGCGTCGCTTCATGATCCATCCTCAGCGCGCTCCGCCAGGCAGCAGGCGGGAGCGCAGCGCAGCGCCGGCCACCGGGGCGAGCGGGCGCTGGCAAGCGCGCGGCGACTCGGTCCTCGGGGCGGCGACAGTGGGACGCCCTGCCACCGACGCGAGCGAGCTGCGAGCGCGGTGATCGGGCGGTTCAGGGGGGAACGCGAGTCCGTCATGCGGACTCTCCGGAGCTGGGCGACGCGTCGTCCGCGTCTTCGCCCTCACGCGCCCGCTGGAGGGCGGGCGCGAGGAGTCGTTCGAGCAAGCGGCGCGCCGTGGCACGCTGCGGAAAGGCGTCGTCCCGAAAGCCGGCGGCGACGGCCAGCGCGATGCGGGCGTCGTCGGTCTCGCCCTGCTTCCACCAGACGTAGGCCGTCTCGTCGAAGCGATGCGCCATGCGTTCGCGCTCGTCGGCATCGTAGATCTCGTCGAGCCCGCGCTCGAGCGCCGCATCGATCTGTTCTTCGCGTGCCGCTTCACTGACCACCACGACGCCCTTGCCGATCTCGCTGAGCGCGTCGATCAGCGACTGCACCCGCTCGAGACGCGGCGGCCACGGGCCGACCTGTCCGGTCTCGATCCAACCGTCGAGGGTCTCGCGATCGACGGACTCCGCGGCGTCGAGGGCGGCCACGGCCTGGGCGCCGGGTGTCGCCGTGTCCGCGGGCACGTCGGTCAACCGACTCCGCCATTCGGCGAAGGTGCGCGGCGCGGGACGCTCACCCGACTGCTGGCCGGCCACCCGTCCGATCAAGGCCTGGAGCGAAGCGCGCTCCACCTCGATCGTGGCCCACGGCTTGCGGCGCTCGCTGTCGCGGAGGAACTTGCGCGCGCGCGAACGGCCGGTCTCGTAGACATCGAAGTCGACGACCCCCCGAGCCTCGTCGAGCGCCAGCTCGAAGAGCCGCACGCCGCCGCCGGGCCGATCGGTCGCCAGGTAGGCCAGGCGGACCCCCTGCGGGTCGAGGGCGGTGATCCGCGCTTCGTCGACCGCGTCTTCGACGGGCGCCAACGTCGCGACCGTCTTCTTCGTCTCGGCCGGCGCCGCGACGGCTACGCCCTGGGATCGCAAGCGGTGGAGCACGCGACGCAGCGCCTTTCGCGCCGGCTTGGGCAGCGCGGCCGGGTCGAACGAGAGTACGGTCGACGCCAGCTCGGGCTCTTCCGCCCATGCCAGCGCGAGTTCGGCGCCCGCCTCGGGCTCCTGACTGAGCAGCCAACCGAGGAGCTCCTGTGCCTGGTCCGCGCTCAGGTTGTGCGCCAACTGGCCGGGATCGCCGTTCGCCGGACGAATCACGTCAGCGAGCGCGCCGAGCTCACTCGCCGCGCGCTCGAGGGCTTCGGGAAGCCCGATGTCGCTGCCGCTCATCCGGTCGATTCCGTTCTGATCCAGTCGAGATAGCCTGCGCTGCCCCCCTCGATGGGGAGCGCGATCACCTCGGGTAGCTCGTAAGGATGGAGGTCCTTCACCCGGGCCGCCACCGCGTCCACCTGGGCCGCCGTGGTCTTCAGGATCAGCAGGACCTCCGCGTCCACCTGGACCTCTCCCTCCCAGCGATAGATGGATTCCAGCCCCGGAACGACGTTTGCGCAGGCGATCCGGGCCTCGGACACCAGGGTGCGGGCGAGCTGGCGCGCCACCTCCAGATCGGGCGCGGTGACGAGCACCACGCGGGCGTCCGAGGGGGTCGTCACGCGCCACCCCCCAGTCGGGCGTGCTCCTCGAGCGCGAACCGATCCGTCATGCCCGCGATGTAGTCCGACACGCAACGGTGTTCCCCGTCGAGCGTGAACCGGGCGCGCACCCCACCGGGGAGCTGATTCCCGTCGGCCGTGTAGGCCGCGAACAGGTGACGCATCACCGGCTCGGCAGTCGCGTTGCGTTCCCGAACGTGCGCGTGGTGATAGAGGTGCTCCCGGAGGTAGTTCTTGAGCGCCGCGAACGCGTGCGCCAAGCCGGTTCCGAGGCCCACCCAGCGCGACTCGGTCGCGCGCACGGCGTCGACGTTCTGGGGCGGATGCTCCGACAGCCGCCCTCCGGT
This sequence comes from Myxococcota bacterium, assembly GCA_039030075.1. NCBI lineage: Bacteria > Pseudomonadati > Myxococcota > Myxococcota bacterium. The sequence continues at coordinate 47,219 of JBCCEW010000033.1, forward strand.
GCTCTCGATCAGGTCGGTCGACAGCTGGTTGATGAGTCCGCCGATCGTGAGCGAGCGCAACACGCCCGCAGGAGCGTCCGGGTGCGCGCGGCGCATCTCCGCGGCCATCTCCTTCCAGAGCGGCACCGCATCCAGCGCGTCGACGGTCAAGATTCCCGAGCGCAGCCCATCGTCGAGATCGTGTCCGGTGTAGGCGATCTCGTCGGAGTGGTCGGCGATCTGCGCCTCGAGACACGGCTGCCGCGTGGCGTCGGGCACCTCGACGGGGTGCTCCCAGTGACAGCCATGCTTGAGGATGCCCTCGCGGGTCTCGTAGCTCAGGTTGAGACCCGGGAAGCTCGCGTAGCGCGCCTCGAGCCAATCGACGATGCGGAGACTCTGGCGGTTGTGGTCGAAGCCCCCGTGATCCGTCATCAACTCGGCGAGCACGCGCTCACCGGCGTGACCGAAGGGCGTGTGGCCGAGGTCGTGGGCCAGCACGATCGCCTCGGCGAGTTCCTCGTTCAGGCGCAGGGCGCGGGCGATCGTCCGCGAGATCTGGCTCGCTTCGAGAGTGTGGGTGAGGCGATTGCGCAGGTGATCGCCCTCGTGGAAGACGAACACCTGGGTCTTGTACTCGAGCCGTCGGAACGCGCGCGAATGGACGATGCGATCACGGTCGCGCGCGAAGGCCGTCCGGTAGGGGTGCTCCGACTCGACATGCAGACGTCCGCGCGACGCGGCGCTGTGAACGGCCCAGGGCGCGAGCCGATCGCGCTCCTCCCGCTCGTAGGCCAGTCGGTCGCGGAGCGCCGTCACCGCGCTGCCGACTCGTTGTCGGCCTCGCGCAGGACGGCGTCGAGACGTTCGCGCGAAGCGGCGTCGATGTCGTCGAGAGGCGGACCTTCGGGGCCACCCGAGCCGGTACCGAGGGCCCAGAGGGCGACCCCGAGCGCCACCGCGCCCAGGCCCCAGGCCGCCCAACGCGGGAAACCGGATCGGTCGTTTCCAGATTGGCGAGCGCGCGGCATGCCTTCCTTCTTGCGCCCAGCTCCACTGCGCCCGGAGCGTCCCGCACCACCGCACCGCGGTGCGACGCCCGAGGGTTCGAGGGCCGCGCGTGGGTCGGTCGGAGATCGAGCCGAGGCTGGAGCTGCGGTCGGAACCGGGGGGCAAGAGCGAAGGTGTCCTAGCCCCGGAAGCGTGTCAAACCCCTGCCAGCGCGACGAATTATCGCGCCCCGCGCACGACCGTCACGGCTAGACTGCCGCCATGAGCGCCCGCCTCCCCCGACGCTTGCTGCTCGGCCCCGGCCCCTCGAACGTGCACCCGCGGGTCCTCGAAGCGATGTCGCAGCCGCTGGTCGGCCACCTCGACCCCGCCTTCCTCGGGCTGCTCGATCAGGTGCAGGCCGATCTGCGCCTGCTCTTCGGCACCGAGAACCCGTTCACGCTCCCGCTTTCCGCGACCGGAAGCGCGGGGATGGAAGCCTGTCTCGTGAATCTGCTCGAACGCGGAGATCGGCTGCTCGTGGGCGTCTCTGGCGTCTTCGGCGAGCGCATGTGCGAGGTCGCCCGACGCGCAGGAGCCGAGGTCTCACGCGTCGACGCCGAGCCCGGCACGCCCCTGGATCCAGACGCCATGGCCGAGGCCCTGCGGCGCGTCCGGCCGAAGGTCGTCGCCTTCGTCCACGCGGAGACCTCCACCGGGGTGTGCCAGCCGGTGGAACCGATCGCCGACGCCGCCCGCGAAGTGGGGGCGCTCGTCGTGCTCGACTGCGTGACGTCGCTGGCCGGGCTGCCGGTCGAGCTCGACCGCTGGGGCGTCGCCGCCGCGTACTCCGGCACCCAGAAGTGTCTCTCCTGCCCGCCTGGGCTGTCTCCCGTGAGCTTCAGCGACGCGGCCCTCGAGGTGGTTCGCGAGCGGCAGCAACCGGTCCAGAGCTGGTTCCTCGACACGGGTCTTTTGGCCGGGTACTTCGGGGGCGAGCGCGTCTACCACCACACCGCGCCCGTGACCGCGGTGATGGGCCTCGCCGAGGGCCTGCGCCTCGTACTCGAGGAGGGGCTCGATGCGCGCACGGCGCGACACCGAACGGCGGCGGAGCAGCTGATCGACGGTGTCGGCGAGCTCGGCTTCGAGCCCCTCGTCGACGAGGACTACCGACTGCCGATGCTCACCACCCTGCGCCTGCCCGCGGCCGTGCGAAAGGCGGGTGAGGCCGAGCTCCGCCGCAGCCTCCTCGACCGCTACGGCATCGAGGTCGGCGGTGGGCTCGGGAAGCTCGCCGGGCAGATCTGGCGAGTCGGCCTGATGGGCGAAAACGCCCGTGTGATCAACGTCGAAGCCCTGCTCTTCGCGCTTCGGCGCGAGCTCGGCTAGCGCACCGCTTCCTCGCCTCGCAGGACGCCCTGGTTGACTGGCTCTGGCCTCCTGGGGTATCAAGCTCCGCACAATCGAATAGAACTCGGAGAGGGTGTTCTCCCTGCGACACGCGGGTGCGTGAAGCAAGGGGACGGCGCTCCCCGCCGGGCTCGGGACCTTCGGGTATACGGGCCATGGCAGAGGGCGCTGCGGGAAGCCGGTGAGAATCCGGCGCGAGCCCGTCGCTGTGACCGGGGACGAACGTCGCACGATGCCACTGGCCATTCCGGCCGGGAAGGCGCGGCGCTCGGCTGATCCGGGAGCCAGAAGACCGGCCCTCTCCGCTGGCCTGCTCTTCTTCGGGGCACGAGAAGACTCGCCGCGCGTGGCAACAGCCGCGCGCGCCGTTCTCTCGCCCACGTTCCGGATGGAGCGGGCCTCCCGAACCGGCGCTCGACTGCAGCGCCACGGAGGATCCGATGCTGTCCAAGTACCTGGGAACCGTTGTCACGTTCGTTGCCCTGTTGCCCCTCACCGCGAGCGCTGTAGGCGTCATCGACTTCGAGGACGTCGGCGGCGGCTTGGCCCCTCAGAGCTTCTACAACGGCTCGGATGGCGCGGGCGGCTTCAGCAGTGGTGGAGCGGACTTCACCAACTCCTTCACCGATTTCGGGGGCGGTTTCGTCGGCTGGGACGGCTTTGCCTACTCGAACGTGGTGGATACGACCACGCCAGGCCTTGCGAACCAGTACGCCGCCTTCCCCGGCTCCGGGGTCGGGTCCAGCGCGAGCTACGGCGTCGCGTTCCCGAGTGGCTCGGGCTTGCCCGGCGTGTCGACGATTACCCTCTCGAGTCCGCAGCCGGTCTCGGGCGGCTATTTCACCAACACCACCTACGCCGCCCTCTCGATGATGACCGGAGACACGTTCGCGAAGCAGTTCGGGGGACCGAGCGGGAACGATCCGGACTTCTTCCTGCTCGAGATCCTGGGCTACGACGCCGCGGACCAGCAGACGGGCAGCGTGCCGTTCTACCTGGCCGACTATCGGTTCGCGGACAATGCGCTCGACTACATCGTCGACGAGTGGGTCTGGGTGGACCTGGCGGGCCTCGGCAACGTCTCGCGCCTCGAGTTCGTGGTGAGCGGCAGCGACGTCGGGGGCTTCGGGCTGAACACCCCTGCGTACTTCGCCCTCGATGACCTCACGTTCGTGCCCGAGCCCAGCACCGCCGCCCTGCTCGGTCTCGGCCTGGCGTTGCTCGCGGCGCGCCGGCGCTCCTCGTGACCGGGGCAAGGTTCCTGGCGGCGAGCCTCGCGCTCGCCGCCGCGGGCGGTCCGTCATCCCCGGCGCACGCCGGCTTCGACGATCCCGGGCTCCTGCCCTCGGAGATGGTCGCGTGGGCGACGGGTGTCGACGAGACCGTGCGCGGTCCCCAGGACATCGCCAACCCCACCGGCCCACTCGCCAGTCTGGGCATGCCCGTGATGGCGCTCGGGCCGGCGGCCTTCGACAACATGGATGTCGTCTCCCTGGGAGACGGTGGCCACATCACCGTCACCTTCGATGAGCCCATCGTCGACCTCGAGGGCGACGACTTCGCGGTGTTCGAGAACGGCTTCTTCTCGGGGCCGGGGCTCTTCGCGGAGTTCGCTTTCATCGAGGTCTCGAGCGACGGCGTCTCCTTCGCGCGTTTCCCCTCGGAGACGCTGAACATGACGCCGGTGCCGTCCTTCGCAGTCATCGATCCCTTCGACTACGACTTCGCAGGCGACCAGCCGCTGGGTCTCGGCACGGGCTTCGACCTGGCCGACCTGGCGGGAGATCCGCTGGTCGTCGCCGGGACGGTGGACCTCTTCGACGTGGCCTTCGTGCGGGTGGTCGATGTCGTCGGCAACGGATCGACCGTCGACGCGTTCGGGGCCCCGGTCTACGACCCTTACCCGACGGCGTTCCCGTCGGGCGGGTTCGACCTGGACGCGGTGGGCGTCGTCCACCCGCTGCCCGAGCCCGGCGCCGCAACGGGGCTCGCTGCGAGCGGGCTGGTCCTGCTCGTGCTGCATGGGCGGCGTCGCATCCGCGGGTGCTAGCGCGCGTCCGGCGCCGGCTCCGGGACGGGCCTCTCGTCGTCCTCCTCCTCGGGCTGCCTCTCGCAGGCACGGCCCAGGCGCCCGAGGAGGAGCTCCGCGACGAAGAGCCCGTCGGTGAGATCGTGGTACGGGGCGTGCGGCCCGGCGCGCTCCCCCGCGTTCCCACGGCGTCGAGCGACATCGTGGAGACCGACGACTTCGAGGCCGAGAACAAGACCCTCGCCGAGCTGCTCGACGGGCTGAGTGGCGTTCGGGTACGGCGCTTCGGCGGACGCGGCGAGGCGGCCGAGCTCTCGATCCGGGGATCGACCGCGAACCAGGTGGTCCTCACCCTGGACGGCGTGCCCGTCAACAACGCCCTCACGGGCCTCGCCGACCCGAACGACTATTGCCTGCCGCAGGTGGAGAGGGTCGCGGTGACACGAGGCGCGGGATCCTCTCAGGTCGGGAGTGGCGCGATCGGCGGCGTGATCGATCTCACCACCCGGTCGACGAGCGATGCGCCCACGACGGCGGTCACCTTCTCGGGAGGCGCCTTCGACACCTACGAGGGTTCGATCCGCCACGCGCGACCCCTCGGCGAGCTGGGGCTCCAGCTCGGCTACTGCGGCCTCACGACCGAGGGCGACTTCGAGTTCGCGCGGCCGACCCAGGTGGTGGCCGGTATCCCCATCGAATTCGAACCCGACGTCGCGACCCGGCTGAACAACGACCGGGTCCGCCACGGCGGGAACCTGGCACTCTCACATCCGCTCGGCATCGGCGAGCTTCGCCTGCGCAGCCTGTTCTCCTACGTCGACGGGGGGGCACCCGGCATCGACTCGGGGAATGGCCCCACCGCAGGGCAGGCGCTGGAAGCGCGCCGGCGCAACTGGTCCGCGCTGACCATCGCCGATTGGGAGGGCGTCGGCTTCCTGGAGGACACGCCGCTCCTCCGCGCGCATCACCGCTTCGAGGAACTGCGCTTCGAGAACCCCATGCCGGCACTCGGTGCCCCCATCGACACCCGCGCGCGCGTGCAGACCTACGGCGTCCAGGCGAGGGACGAGTGGGAGCCCCGGGTGCTCGGCAACGCACAGCACTTCCGCATCTTCGCCGACGGGACCCGGGACGAGCTGCGCGACGCCGACCAACGCAACCGACAACGCAACCGCGGCGGCGTCGGCACAGAGTCGACGCTGCGGGCGCTGAAGGAGCGTGTCGTCCTGTCCGCGAGTGTCCGCCTCGATGGCGCCGACGGCTTCCGCAGGGCTTGGCTCCCGAGCGGAGGCCTCGCTGTGACGCCCGTGCCTTGGCTCCGCCTGCGCGGAAACGTGTCTCGTGCGTACCGCGTGCCGAACTTCAACGAGCTCTTCCTGCCGGATCAGGGGTTCATCCGAGGCAACCCGAACCTCGAGCCCGAGGACGCGATCAACGCCGACGTCGGCGCGGAGTTCCTGCTCGAAGCGCTCGGTCCGCTGCGCCGGGTGCGTCTCCGTGCGGCGCTCTTCCGGCGCGAGATCGAGGAGTCGATCGTGTGGGTGCTGGTGAGTCCGTTCACCGTGGCGCCCATCAACACGGGCGATGCCACGGTCGAGGGAATCGAACTCTCCGGTTCGGTCTCCCTGTCACGTTTTCTCACGGTCTCAGCCCAGCACACGCACATCGATTCGGAGCGGGACGAGACCGGCAAGGAGCTCCCCGGACAACCCGAGTTCGAGACCTTCGGCCGGGTCGAGGTCGGCTTCCCGGACGTGGTGAAGCTCGTGGGCGAAGTGCAGGACACGGGCGAAATCCTCGTGAACGAGGGCGGCGGACGTCGCCTGCCCGCGCGCACGGTCTGGAACGCCAGTGTCTCGCTGAACCTCGCCGCCTGGTCTCCCCTGCAACGCTTCACGCGCGCACGCAGCCTGTGGGTCTTCTTCGAGATCGACAACATCGGCGACGTCGCCGTGCGCGACAGCCTCTCGTTTCCCCAGCCCGGACGGAACGCGAGCGCCGGCTTCGAGGCCCGCTGGTGAGGTGGGCCCTCCTCCAGCGCGCGCGGCCCGGCGCCGCCCTCGCCCTCGCTGCGCTCGTCGCACTCGGTTGTGAGGGATCCGGCAGCAGCGGCGGCGGACTCGAGGTCTCGAACGAGCCGATCGCGCCGAACTGCACCCCCTTTGCCTCCCAGTTCCCTTCCGGCATGGTGCTGCTCGCGTCGGGTCGCGCGATCGCCTCTCAAGATCGGCCGGAGGCACTGCTCTCCTTCGACCTCGAGGGCAATGCCCCGGCGCTCCGCGCTGTCGACACGATTGGACCCGACAGCGACCTCGACGGGGTGGACGACCGCCTTGGGAACCCGATCGGGCTGCCCATCGCCCCGCGCCTGGGAGAGCTCAATCTCGCGCCCGACGGCACCGCCCTGCTGTCGACCAGCAACTATGAGCAGGTGCTGCTGCGCTGGACGTCTCCACTCGGTCCGCGCCTGATCGAGATTGCGACGCCTCTGGGCCTCGACGTGTTCTACCCCGGACTCCCGGCGCCAGGCGGCTCCTCCATGCGCGCCGGGGTCTCGACCCTCGCCTGCGTGTCGCCGCCGGACCCCTTCGACTCCGGCGGCCAGGCGATCGGTGCCAGCTGCAATCCCAGCGCGCCGAGTTTCCTCACGAGCTTCACCGCGGGAGCGGCGGTCGTCGGCGGGCACCTGTTCGTCGCCACCTCGAACCTGGACGTCTTCGTGGACCGCTTCCGCCCCGGGACCGTGCTCGTCTACGACTGGGACGACACCGGTCCGCTGCTGCGCGTCGCGCCCGACGCGGCAACGCCCGTGCTCTTCACTACCGCGTTCAACCCCACGAGCGTCGCCCCCTTCACCACGCCCGGCGGACGCAACCTCGCGCTGGTGACCGCCACGGGGTCGATCGGCGCCGGCGTGGGAACCTCCAACGTGCGCACGGAAGGAGCCGTCGACGTGATCGACGCCGACACACTGCGCATCGTGGCCACCATTCCGCTCGGATTCGCCGGGCCCTCCTACGATCCGGTGGCGATCGACCCGAGTGGCTCGGTCGCGCTCCTCGGGGCGACCTCGACCCGCCATCTCTTCGCCATCGATCTGCGCCCACTCGACGATCCAAACCTGTATCTCGGCGGGCCACCGGTCGTGCTCGATGGGCTGAGCGTCGGCTTCCCCGACGCGCGCATCTTCGACGCCGACCGACCCCTCGTGCTGCCGGACCGCCCCGATGGTGCGCCGGCCGTGGAATGCGACGGCTTCACCTTCACCGCCTGGAACGACGCGGGCGACGCGGCCTTCGCGACGGACTGGTGCGACGGCACGATCAGCACCCTGCGCGTCACGATCGCGCCGAGCGATCCCGTGCCCTTCCCGCGCGACCGGTTCGAAGTGACCGGACGGCTCGACTCCTTCGCGACGAGGCTGTCGCTGGGGCTGCTCCGGGCGCCGTCGCGTCCGCGCGTACGTCCCGGCATGCCGGGCATCGACTACCGCGGACCCGACGTCTTCGTGCTGATCGGCGACCCAGACGCGCAGATCTGTGCGCTGCGGATCGAGTCGCCGTAGCGAGAAGCAGCGCGCGATCGCCTAGAGCGCCTCGCCGAACAGCGCCTTCACCCGCGTCCACGCATCCGCCGCGGCTTCCTTCTGATAGGTGCCGCGCTGGTCACAGAAAAAGCCGTGATCGGCGCCGGGGTAGACGACCACCTCGGAGTCCACGTTCCCCGAGCCCAGGGCCGACTTGATCGTGGCGACCTGGTCTTCGGGGATCATGCCGTCCTCGGCGCCGAACAGGCAGACGATCTTGCCGCGGATCTTCGGCGTGCGGCTCACCGTCGAC
>JBCCEW010000034.1 GCA_039030075.1 Myxococcota bacterium
CAGGCCGGCGCACTCGTCTTCCCTTCTCTCATCCAACCGGAGAAGTTGATCCCGGACGGCCTCGCGCTCTTCAACGATGCATGGCGCGTGCTGGAGAAATGGGAGAAGCCGTTCGTTACGGCCTACGGCAAAGCAGATCCGATTCTGGGCTGGTTCGACACCGTGTTTCAGGAGCACGTCCCCGGCGCGGCAGGCCAACCGCACAGAATATTCCCGGAAGGTCCGCACTTCATTCAAGAAGTCGAAGCGGAGGCTCTCGCCGACTCGATCGTCGCGGCTGCGTCAGCGAGCTGAATCGGTTCCCGCTGCCAACCCTGCGGAGTTGTTCGCCATCCGGAGAAGCCCGCTTGAACGAAGATCCGCTCGGCGGGTTCGTGTTGCCGCTGTCGATGTTCATCCTCATGTTCGGGATGGGCCTCGCGCTGACGCCGGGCGATTTCCGCCGCATCGCGCGGGTACCGGGTCCGGTGATCACCGGGACGCTGATCCAGCTGATCGTCATGCCCGTCGCCGGCTTCGCGCTCGCGCTCGCGTTCGAGCTGCCTGCGATGCTCGCGGTCGGGCTCGTGATCGTCGCCGCGTGCCCCGGCGGCATGGCGTCGAACGTGATGGTCCATTTCGGCCGCGCGAACACGGCGCTCTCGATCACGCTGACCGCGACCGCAACGACCGCGACGTTGCTCACGATGCCGCTGTGGATCCGGGCCATCCTGTCGGTGGTCGGCGGGGAGGCTTCGGAGGTCGAGGTGCCGCTGCTCTCCACGGCGGTGGAGCTCGGCGGGCTAACGGTGCTGCCCGTGGCACTAGGGATGGCGCTGCGGCACACGCGCCCGAGCGCGGCCGCCTGGGAAGCGCGGCTCACGCGTATCGGTCTGCTCGGCGTGGTCGGCACGCTCGGCTTCGCGGGCATGCAGCGTCCCGATCCGCCGATCGCCGAGTTCTGGCTCTCCTTCCCGCCCGCGATGCTGCTGATCGCCGTGTCGCTCGTGCTCGGCTTCGGCGTGCCGCGGTTGCTGCGTCAGTCGATCGAGGATGCGGTGACGCTCGGCGTCGAGATCTGTCTCAAGAACGGGCTGCTCGGTCTGGTCGTCGTCTCCGGCACCTTCCACGCCCTCGAGCCGAACATCCCGGTTCTGATCTACACGACGTTCATGGCACCGCTGGCGATGGTGCTCGTCATCTACAACCGGATCCGGGTCCGCGGGGCGCGCGCCGCGCAGATCTAGGTCGCTCGAGACTGAACCTGCGAGCACCCGATCTGAACCTCGGCCCCTTGAATCAGGACCTTCGCAGCGATCGCGCTATGGGAGTGGCACGCCGGGAGGGATTCGAACCCCCGACCCTCAGGTTCGAAGACTGATGCCCTCGCCTGTCCCGCGCTCGATCACCGCACGCGCAACACCGTGAATCCATTGGCGTTTCGAGGAGCGGATGCGGGTTTTCGAAAGGTCGCGATTTCAGGCGCAAGCATCTGAAATCGCTCAAGAAGTGGTGGAGGCGGCGGGAATCGAACCCGCGTCCGCATGGTGTCCGGCCAACGCGTCTACGTGCGTAGTCCCTGCCCAATTTCGGTGGAGCCAGTCACAGGGTCCGGGAGAAGCACCCACCTAGACAGACATGGTTCTCGCCCCCGGATGCGGCCTGTCAGCGGCCGGGGGCCAGTCTCCTAATGACGACCGTGACCCGCTAGGAGACGTCACGGACGGTCGTCGCTGACGCTAGGGTTTAGCTAGGCAGCGATGGCGTAGTTGTCATCGGCAGTTATCACTACCAATTGCCACCTGGATTAACGAGGTGGGTGACGACCTCGGCACGCAGCGCTCGCTTTCGACCACCCGTCGAAACCGATCGCCCCCGTACCCGAGAAGGTAGGCACCCACCCGGGCCTGACAAGGCCGGTATGGCAACGGGCGCCCTGCCCTCTCGGACAGGGACGCCCGCGTCGCTACGCCGGGCGGGCCAACGCGCAGATCTTGTTGCCGTCGGGGTCACGCAGGTACGCCAGGTACATGCCGTGCTCGCGGCGGCCCGGCGGCTCCTCGCAGGTGGTGCCGCCGTTCTCGAGGCCCGCCTTGTGGAACGCGTTGCCCTGCTCGTCGCCCTCGACGAGGAAGCCGATCGTGCTGCCGTTGCCGTGGGAACAGGGCTCGCCGTTGATCGGGATCGTAATGGCGAAGACACCCTGAGGGCTGATGTAGAAGTAGCGGCCGTTGTTGTCGACACCGGGCGCGATGCCCAGCGTGCCCAGGACCGCGTCGTAGAACACCTTCGACTTCTCGATGTCGCTCACACCGAGCATGACGTGACTGAACATGAGATCTCCTCGGACTTGCAGTGGGCGAGCAGCGTAGCGGTTCACCCGACGTGAGACCCCCGACAGGGGCCCGTCCGCTCCTCGCCCTCGCCTCGACTGCGGTAGCCTCCGGACTCGCGCCCCGGAGGTCCCATGTCCGAAGCCGCCCCCACCCCTGCACCTGGGAAGGCCCACCTGGCCATCCACAAGGGCCCCGACGCCGAGTTCACCGCCGGCGGCTTGCGCTTCGTCGCCTGCCGACGCGAGATCGCCGACATCGACGGCGGTATCAGCCTCTACGTGTGGACGGCCCCCGCGGCCGGCGAGAGCCAGGAGCTCCTGCGCTTCGACCTCTTTCGCAATCGGCCCCACTACCACGCTCCCGCCGAGAACCAGCAAGAGACGAAGATCGACCCGGCCAGCCACGCGGACGTGGCGGAGTGGGGCGTCGACGCGCTCACCCAGCACCCGGCGACCTACGTGCGCCAGGCGGGCTACGACGACGTCGCTGCCTCCCTCGACGCAGCGGCGCTCTCGAACGCGACGGCGGGCCTCCGCCAACTCTTCGACGACCTCACCGAGCCGGACGAGGTCTCCTACTTCGAGATCGACGCGAAGATCTTGGAGTCGCTGCGCGGCTGAGCTGTGTCGCTGCTCGAGAGCATCAGCGCGGTCACCCTCTTCGTCGCCGACATGGCGCGGTCGGTGCGCTTCTACGACGCCCTCGGCTTCGAGATGCGCTACGGCGGCGCCGACTCGGAGTTCACGAGCTACCACGTCGGCCCGGGGTACATGAACCTCGCGCTGCGCAGCACCCACGGTACGGCCCCCGAGATCGAAACCGCCTGGGGGCGCGCGATCCTCTACGTGCGCGACGTCGACGCGATGCACACGCGCATCCTCGAAGCCGGCTTCACCCCCGAGTTCACGCCGCGCGATGCCTTCTGGGGGGAGCGCTACTTCCACGTACGCGACCCGGACGGTCACGAGCTGAGCTTCGCGAAGCTGCTCGACCCGGCGAACTGAGGCGCGGCCGCTAGCGCTTCGCCTGCTCGCGCATCGCCGCCCCGAAGCGGTCGTAGAGCGGACTCTCGCGCTGGACGTAGTAGCGGAAGAACGCGGGACGCGGCCCCGTCAGCTCGACGAAGTCGCGGGCCTCGAACCAGCCATAGCTGGCCTTGTTGTTGAAGAAGGACATCTCGCGGCCTCGGGTGAGCACGAGCAGCGCCGGGTCCCGGGCCTCGAGGTCGCTCGCGAGGCGCTGATCGAGGGGCGCGCGCAACGGCCCTTCCAGGAGCGGGTAGATGAACGCCAGCCCCGAGGCGGGACGTCGCCTGGCGTAGAAGTAGAGGCCGCTCTCGTTTCCCCAGTTCTGGAAGCGCTCGTTCGGACCGAGGACGCCGGCGAGGAACTCCCCGGCATCGCGACTCGCCACGAAGAGGTCGCCGTACTTCGCGCGCGACCAATCGTCGGGGGGCGTTTGCAGACCATCGACGTAGCGCACCGCGGGCCAGGCCAGGAGGGCCGTCACGACCAGGGGGGCGGCGAGGTGGCCCACCCCCTCGAAGCGCGCGAAGCACCAGGCAGCGCTCCAGGCGACGCCCAGGGCCAGGACGGGCAGCCAGAGTTGGTAGTAGTGAGGAAACCACTGGCCGGGCAGCGCCACCATGAGCTGGGCACTCAACGCATAGAGTGCGAGGAGCAGCGCCTTCGCCGCCGCCTCCCCGCCCGCCGTCCACAGTGCACCGATCGCGAAGAAGAGCGCCACGAACAGGGGCACCAGGGCTCCCGCGCCGTAGGGCCAGACGTGGGTCGGGGTCAGCGAAGCCCAGAAGTTCGTCCCGAGCCCTCCCGAGTACGAGCGGTTGTAGACGACCACCGCGTCCCAGAAGTCGGTACCGGCGCCGGCCAGCACGAACCCGAGCGCCACGAAGCCCCACGCCCCCGCGGCAGCGGCGGCCCCCTGCACGAGGAAACGGAAGCGCGCGCTGCGCTCCTCGCCCACGGCGAGCAGCCACCACCCGAGCCCCACGATCACCGCGAACGCGACCGTGACCATCTTGAACAGGCTGGTGAACGCGACGAGCATGCCGAGCCGCACCGCGGCCTTCCCGTCGAGCGCCGGTGGCCGCAGAAACAGCGCAAAGGTCCAGACGAGGCCGGCGTTCATGAAGAGCTCGGCGTTGGGCTGGTTCGCCTGGAGGGCGATCTCGCCCGAGACGACACCCCAGACGACCGCCGCGACCGCCGCTGCGCGGACGCCGCCCCACTCCTGGGCGCAACGCACGAGCCCGGCCAGCACCAGAGCGTTCCCGAGCAGGTTGAGCAGCAACACGCTCGAGGGACCGAAGCCCACCAGCGCCTCGGCCCAGGCATAGACGGCGTAGATCGCCGGCGGCTTGTGGTCCCACACGCCGGCGTAGAGCACCTCGCCGAGCAGGAGCTCGTGCCCCATCACCGCGTAGAGGGTGAGATCGCGTTCGAGGGGCTCGTCGGCCGTATGGAAACGCAGACCCGCCAGGGCGAGCAGGGCCGCGCCCACTGCGATCCACGCGCCGACGGTCTTCGCCGCCAGTGGCTAGGGTCCGCCCGTCGTGAGCGCGGCAGCCGCCGCCCGCACCGGGGCTTCGCTGAACAGCACGAACATGTAGGCCGAGTAGCCGGCGACCAGGAGACCGGCGGCCGGACGGCTGACGGCGCCGCCGCGCCAGGCGAGCAAGGCCATCGCGAGCGCTGCGGCCAGCATCACGAAGAGGTCGAAGCGCAGGAACGCGGCGGGCACCGGGATCGGTTCGGGCGCGGCCAGGGACACGGTGCCCATGATCGCGAGGATGTTGAAGAGGTTGCTGCCGAGCACGTTTCCGATCGCAACGTCCGCGTGGCGCCGGAGGGCCGCGGCGATGGTGGTCGCCAGCTCGGGCAACGACGTCCCGAAGGCCACCACCGAGAGTCCGATCACACCGTCGGTCACGCCCAACACGGCGGCCAGCTGCACGGCGCCGTCCACCATCAGGTAGGCACCGAGCGGCAGGCCGGCGGCACCGAGCAGTAGGAAGAGACCAATGCTCCGCCGCGTGGTCGGCAAACCGAGCATCCGTTCGAGCTCTTCCTCGCGCGTCTCCGTCGACCCGCTTCCACCATTCGCACGGCGCAGCGACTGCACCAGCATCACCGCCAGCAGCGCGAGCAGCAGCAGGCCCTGCGGCGGCCCGAGCGCCCCGAAGAAACAGAGACCGACGAAGAGCAAGCTGACCAGGACCATCCAGATCGTGTCGGTCGCGACCGACTCGCGGGTCGGGCCGGTGGGGATGATCAGCGCGGGCAGACCCAGCACGAGCAGCGCATTGGCGATGTTGCTGCCGACGACGTTGCCGATGCTCATCTCGGCGTGGCCCTGGTAGGCGGCCTGGAGCGACACCACCAACTCGGGTGCCGAGGTACCGAAGGCCACGATCGTCAGCCCCACGACCGTCGGCGGAATCTGGGTGCGGCGGGCGAGCGCGATCGAGCCGCGCACCAGAAGGTCGCCCGCGAGGAGCAGGTAGATCAGGCCCCCGACGATCTCGAGCCCCATCAAGATCACGACGGGTCCTCCGACTTGCGCAGCCGGCTCTCGAGCTCGCGGTTGGCGGCCACCAGTTCGCGCGCCATCACATTGAAGCTCATGCCGAGTTGGCCGATCTCGTCATCGGGTCGTTCGTTTGCGCGCAGGTCCCATTCGCCGTCGCCGACCCGCCGCGCCACGTCGGCGAGGTCGAGCAGGCGTCGCGAGAACAAGAGCCCGAGCACGGTGCCGGCCACGATTCCGAAGGCGGAAAGGGCCAGGCCGAGCTTGAACAGGGTGTCCCGCAGCTCGACGACGGCGAAGCGCTCCTCGGCGACGTCGATCTTCGCGACGAGGCCCCAGCCGAGCGAGTCGATCCAGCGCGACGCGGCATAGACCCGCTCACCGCGGTAGTCGATCGCCTGACGGAACGTGCCCTCGATCCCGCTCGCCGCTTCCCAGGCCGGGACGACGACTTCACTGGCACGCACCCTGCGGCGCAGCGCCGCGTTCGGATCGTGGCGCAATGGCGTCAACATGACCGCGCCGCTGTTCCCCTCGGCGCGGACGAGCAACGTCTCGCCAGTTTCGCCGAGCCCGGTGTAGTCGGCCGTGACGTCCTGGAGTTCGCGCGCCGAGAGCAGCACCCACGCCGTACCCACCCAGCGCCCGTCACGCCAGACCGGAGAGAGCAGCGATACCAGGAGCTCGCCTTCGGGCCCGAGCAACACTTCGCGAACGCCCTCGTTCTCGCGGGCGGCCGCCAATGCCTGGGAGCCGGGAGCGGCTTCTTCGAGGAACAGGCCCGTGCGCGCGACCGCGTTTCCTTCGGGCGAGAACAGCTGAATCCCGTGGAGCGACGTCACCGATTGGCGGGCGTCCCCCAGGATCTGCTGCAAGATGGCCTCGTGCTCACCGGGCTCGCCGCGACTCGCGGCATCGAGCGCCTCGCGAAGCTGGGGTTGGCTCGTCACCAGACGCACCCGATCGATCCAAGCGACGCGCACCCGTTCGAGATCCTGGGTCTTGCTGGTCGCGACCGCGTCGAGCTTGCGGAGCTGGTTGGTCAGCAACAGATCCTGCAGCGCCTCGTACCCGAAGGCACCGAGCGCGGCCATGCTCACCAGGGAGATCGCGACCAGCGCGAAGATCAGACGGGTCCGAATGTCCAAGCGTCACCCATACAGTTGCTCCCCCACCCCGCAGCGCTTTCCCAACCCGCGATCTTGGAGCGTCCGGCTTCACGCTGGGTCGAGGCTCAACCCACCCAGGGGACGAGGCGCCGGCGCAGGCGCCGGATCATACCCGGTGTCAGGTCTTCTTCGAAATCATCCACGCCGAAATGCAGGGTCAGCTCCCCCGCTCCGTGCTCGATCTCGGTGAGGCGGACCCCTGCGGCGAGGGGCGGCAGGGGGAGATAGGTCCGGAAGAACCGGGCCAGGGCGTTCGGCACCCCGAGAACCGCGGCGCGCTGGGGCCGGAGCACGAACCAGCCCTGGGCCACCTCGAGCCGGGTCTCGAAGTCGCTCACGGGCAGCCCGGCCACTTCAGTGTGGACGCGCAGGCCCTTCTCGGTGAGCTCCAGCCCGAAGGGGAGCCCCAGACCGGCCACCCACGGATCGACGTCCCGCTGCCCGACGGTCACCGCGACCTCGGGCGATTCGACCGCGAGGCGGGCTGGCAGCCCCGGGTGGAGGTGGGCGTGAGCGGCCCGCAGGGTCAGCCGTTCGATCGAGAGCCAGGCGGTCGCGACCCCGGCTAGCTCCAACGAAACGCCGTCGAACCGACCGACCAGGGAGTCGGCGAAGCTGCCGGCCCACTCGAAGCGGACCGGGCGCTCCAGCGCGCGGGAGAGCAGCTGGTCGATCGCTTCCGAGTGCACGGGTGGGACGAGTCGGGGGCGCGCCTCAGGCCCGGCGCGCGCGCGTCTTTCGAGTCGTCTTCTTGCGGGTGGTCTTCTTGGCGCTCGTCTTTCGCGTGGCCGTCTTCTTCTTCGTCGCCTTCTTGCGGCTCGTCTTCTTCCTCGGAGCCGGCGCGACGGCCTTCTCGAGGCGCCGCAACAGGCGCGCGGTGTCCCGGCGTACGCTGGTCTCGAGCTTGCGCCAGCGCTCCTCGCGATCCTCGCGCACCTTGTCCATCTGGCGCTGCAGCGAGCGCAGGTTCGCGCGCAGGTCCTTCACGGTGTTGCGCAGATTCTTCGGCAGGCGCTTCTCGAGATCCTTGAGCCCCTCGTCGAGCGAGAGGGTCGAGCGGGTGCTGCGTCGGGTCTTCTTGCGGGCGGCCATGATCAGGCGGTCTCCTCGGGGACGTCGTTGCGGAGCGGCACGGCACGGTCGATGCCCGACGCTTCCTTGAGTTCTTCCATGGCGAGGGGAATACCATCGGCCAGATACCAGGGATCGGGCACGAGGTCCGGATCGACGGTGAAACCGAAATCGATGCGATCCATGTAGCTCAACACCGTGATGTTGAGCCCCATGCCCGGCATGATCAACGAGACGGGGTACGTGGCCTCGATGCGAGCGCCAGCCAGGTAGAGCGGTACCGGCGCCCCGGGCACGTTCGAGACCACCGCGTTCGCCGGTGCGGTCATGGACGCGGCCGTCGACGCGATGGTGCGGTAGGCGAGGTTCAAGACCGCGGGCGCCACCGTGTCGCCCATTGCCTGGATCTCTCGCGCGCGCAGCGCCGCCGTCATCTCCTTCGCATGGGCCGTGTTCTCGGAGATCTTCAAGAGGCGCTCGACCGGGTCTGCGACGTCGGTCGCCCAGCCGACCATCATGCTCGCCAGCTGGTTTCCGGGCGCCTTGTCGTCGGTGTCGCGTGTGGACACCGGCACCGACACCACCAGCTCTTCGTCGGGGAGCTCGCCCTGGGCCTCGAGATAGCGACGCACGGCCGACGAACACAGCTCGAGCACGACGTCGTTCACCTTTACGTCGTGGTGCTTCTTCATCGCGCGGACGTCGGACAGCGAGATGGTCGTCCAGGCCACCGAACGACGCGGTCCGATGTCCGCGTTGAACGACACCTTCGGAACGCTCGCGCCGATGGACGAGTTCTTCGCGTAGGGGATCATCGCCAGCCCGCGCATCGCCGCCTGGGTGACGTAGCGCGCCACGCGCAACGGCGTGCCGAAGCTGTTCCACAGGCCCCCGAGGTAGAGCTCGAGATCGGTGGGCTCGCGTTCGCGGCGCTTCGGCTTCGCGGGCCGTCGAGCGCGCGGCGGCGGGTCGGGCTGAATGTCGCAGATGAGTTCGGCGAGTCCGATGCCCGAGACGCCATCGATCAGGCAGTGGTGCGTCTTCGTCAGGACCGCGACGCGACCCCCTTCGAGCCCCTCGATCCACCACATCTCCCACAGCGGGAGCCGACGATCGAGCTTGTGCGCGTAGAGGTCGGCGACCAGGGTGGCGAGGTCGCGCAGGCTGCCCGGCGACGGGACCGCGATCCGGTGGAGGTGGTTGCTGACGTCGAAATCCGGATCCTCGATGACGTAGGGGCGATCGATCCCGAGCGGGACCTCGCGCAGCTTCGAGGTGAACTGAGGCGTCAGGCTCAGGCGCTCGGCGCAGTGTCGCTTGAACTTCTCGAAGCCGAAATCGTCGGTGACCGGCTCCAGCACGAAGACGCCCCCGATGTGGGCGTGTGTGGTGGAGGTCTCGAGCGACAGGAAGATCGCGTCGCTGCCCGGAAGTTGTCGCATGACGCGCCTCGCGGGAGGGGGGTGGGGGCCGGCTGCACAGTGTCCGGCGCCTGAGAGCCCGACACAAGGGGTGTGGCCCCGAGCCGAGCAGCCCCCCTAGAATGGCCGGGATCGCGCAATCCGCCCGCCCCGCGGCCGGCCACGCCCCTGCGCCGGGAGACACCCACGCCATGCATCAGCTCTCGGGCCTCGACAACGCCTTTCTCGTGATGGAGACCGGCGGCCAGCTGGGTCATATCGCCTCGGTCTCCTTCTTCGACACGTCGGGCGCCAAGCAGGGCGACTTCTACCAGGCGATTCGGAGCACGATCGAAGAGCGCCTCCACCTGTTGCCGCCCTACCGACGCCGCCTGGTGGAGGTTCCCCTCGACCTCGACCGCCCGTACTGGATCGAAGACCCCAACTTCGACCTCGACTTCCACCTGCGACACATCGCGGTTCCGCCTCCCGGCGACGACGGTCAGCTGGCCGAGCTGATTTCCCGCCTCCACAGCCGGGCCCTCGACCGCTCGCGTCCGCTGTGGGAGGTCTACGTGATCGAGGGGCTCGAGGGCGGGCGCGCAGCCCTGTATTCGAAGATCCACCACTGCACGGTCGACGGCGTGTCGGGTGCCGAGATGACCCAGGCGCTGCTCGACCACGTTCCGGAAGGGGACCCGGTGCCTGCGCCGAACGAAACCTGGCGGCCGGAGCCGATCCCCCCGTCGACGGAGATGCTGACACGCGGCGTGCTGGGCCTGGCCACTTCGCCAGGGCGCTTCGCGCGCACGCTCTATCGCACCGCCCGCACGCTGTGGGAGAACAACGAAGCGCTGGGCGCGGTCGCCCAGAGTACCGGCCTGGACCAGCTCCCCTTCGCCGGCGGTTGGCTGCGCACGACCGGGCCCGAGGTCGACGCCGACCGGGTCCCGCAGAATCCGGCGCCGCGGACACCCTTCAATCGCGCGATCACGCCGCACCGGCGCTTCGCCTTCTTCTCGCTGCCGCTCGCCGACTTCAAGCGGGTGAAGAACGCCTTCGGCACCTCGCTCAACGACGCCGTGATGGCCGTGACGGGCTCGGCGCTGCGTCGGTACCTCGAGGCGCGTCACGCGTTGCCCGAGCACCCCCTCGTCGCGATGGTGCCCGTCTCCGTACGCTCGGAGAACCAGGTGCGCGACTACACCAACCGCGTCACCCAGGTGTTGGCCGAGCTGGCCACCGACGCGGAAGACCCGGTCGAGCGCCTGCGCCGCATCCACGCGGCGATGGGCGAAGCGAAGCGCATGCAACGCGCGACGCCGGCCACGCTGCTGACCGACTGGACCGAGGTCGCCACGCCGGCCCTGTTCGCGCAGGCTGCACGCATCGCCGCGCGTACGAAGATCATGGATCGGCTCAATCCGCCGTTCAACGTGATCATCTCCAACGTCCCGGGGCCGCGCGAGTCGCTCTACTGCGGCGGCTTCGAGATGGAGACCTACTTCCCGGTGTCGGCGATCGCCGATGGACAGGGTCTCAACGTGACCGTGACCAGCTACCGCGATCACCTCGACTTCGGCCTGATCGTCTGTCGCGAGCTGGTCCCCGACGTCTGGCGCTTCAAGGAGTACTTCGCCGAGAGCCTCGAAGAGCTCGTGAAGGCGGCCGACTCCGCCGGCGGAGCCTGACCGAAGCCCGATGCTCGAAGGTCATCTCCACCCCGATTTCGCGGGCGTTGCCCGGGCGCTGGTGCGCATCCTGCCGCGCAAGGGCCCTGGTGGTGCCGCGGTCTGCGTCTATCACCGCGGCGAGAAGGTCGTCGACGTCTGGGGCGGCACGCGCAACGCGGCCGGCGACCCCTGGGAGTCCGACACGCTGAGCGTCTCGTTCTCCACGACCAAGGGCGTGGCCTCGACGCTGCTGCACCTCTATGCCGATCGCGGTGAGATCGACTACGACGCCAGGGTCACCCACTACTGGCCCGAGTTCGGCCAGAACGGGAAGGGCGAGGTCACCGTCCGCCAGCTGCTCTGCCACGAGGCGGGCCTGTATGCGATCGACGACTACGTCGACGACGCGGCCGAGATGCTCGACTGGGAGCGGATGATCGAGCGGATCTCCGCGGCTCAGCCGCGCCACGCGCCCGGCGAGGCCCACGGCTATCACGCCCTGTCGTATGGCTGGCTTGCTGGCGAGGTCGTGCGTCGGGTGGCGGGCATGAAGCCCTTTGCCGAGCTGCTCGCCAACGAGCTCGCTGGACCGCTCGAGCTCGACGGTCTCTACTGCGGGGTGCCGGCCGATCAGCAGCACCGCTGCGCCGACCTGCTCGCGCCGACGTTCGAAGGCACGCCCGAGCGACGCAAGCGACGCGCCGAGAAGATCCGCGAGAACGCCGAGCGTTGGCAGCGCCGCCTCGAGAAGCTGCGCGTCGCCTACGACCCGCGCGATTCGGTCGCCGCTTTGGCGCCGTCGGGCATGGAACGCTTCGAGTTCAACGGGGAGGCGCTGCGCTCCGCGTCGATCCCGGCGGCGAACGGCATGTTCACGGCGCGGTCTCTGGCGCGGCTCTACGCCTGCCTCGCTGGGGGCGGCCAGCTCGATGACGTCGCCCTGCTCTCTCCCGACACGATCGCCGCTGCGTCGCGCGTGCAGAACACGGGCGTGGGCCGCGTGATCCCGGTCTCGATGCGCTGGCGCCTCGGCTACCACCGGGTGTTCGCGGTCGGGGCGTCGGCCCCGCGCGGCTTCGGCCACTTCGGCTTCGGCGGCTCGGGCGGCTGGGCCGATCCGGCGCGCGAACTGGCCGTCGCCCTCACGGTCAACAGCGGCGTCGGCACACCCTTCGGCGACGCGCGCATCGCCTGGATCGGCGGCGCCGCCATCCGCAGCGCCGACCGACGACGCACCGCCCTGCCCTCGGGCTAGCTCGAAGGAGACCCCCCATGGAAGGAAACAAGGTTCTCGTCACCGGCCTGACCGGACAGGTGGCAGGTCCGCTCGCTCTCTGGCTCGCCGAATCGAACGAAGTCTGGGGCCTCGCGCGGTTCTCGGACCCGGCGAAGCGCGAGGCACTCGAGTCCGGCGGCGTTCGCTGCGAGACCCTCGACCTCGAGGCGGGCGACTTCTCGGACCTCCCCGACGACTTCGACTACGTGCTCCACTTCGCGGTCAGCCGGGCACCGGAGCCGGACTTCGACCGCGATCTGCGCTCCAACGCCGAAGGCGCGGGCCTCCTGCTCGCCGCGACCCGCCCGAAGCACGCCTTCTTCCACTGCTCGACGACCGGCGTCTACGAAGCCGCGGGGCACACGGTGTTCACCGAGTCCAGCCCGCTGGGCGACAACCACCGCGTCATGATGCCGACCTACTCGATCGCGAAGATCGCGGCCGAGGCGGTCGTGCGCACCGCCGCGCGCCAATTCCAGGTGCCGACGGTGATCGCCCGCTTGAACACGCCCTATGGCAACTCGGGCGGCTGGCCTTACTTCCACCTGATGATGATGAAGGGCGGCGTGCCGATTCCGGTACACACGGATGCCCCGAGCCGGTACACGCTCTTCCACCAGAAGGACATCCATCGCACGCTGCCCGCGCTGCTCGAGATCGCCGACGTGCCGGCCCGCATCATCAACTGGTGCGGTAGCGAACACGTGGCGATCGAAGACTGGTGCGCCTACCTCGGGGAGCTGACCGGCCTCGAACCCAAGTTCGCGCCGACAGACCAGACCCTCGAGAGCGTCATGACCGACGACAGTGAGCTGCGCAAACTGGCCGGCCCCTCCCAGGTGCCGTGGAAGCAGGGCCTGCGGGAGATGGTCGAGGCGATCGCCCCGGACCTCCTGGTCGACGCCGGCTCCTAGAAACGGGTCGCACGCCCCTGGCCGAGCCGCCCCGGGACCTCCACCCTACCCGCGTGTCGTTCTTCACCAGGGAGCTTGCCGCGCGCTGGACCGAAGGCCCGCGCGTGGGCATCGTCTCGCCGTACGCACCCCGCAAGGGCCTGGCCACGCTCACGCGCAACATCGAGTGGGCCCTCGACGGCGCGGTCGAGGTCTTTCCGATCCGGCGCTTGAAGCGCCTCGATCAGGAGTTCGTTTCGCTGCGCGCCGAGCCCGCGCACCCGAGTCTGCGTCATCCGGGGTGCGTGCCGCGCGGAACTTCCTTGACGGACTGGCTGGCCGGGATCGATCTCCTGATCTCCGTCGAGCGACCGGTGCCTTCGCTCTGCGCCTACGCCCGCGAACGCGGCGTGCGTACCGCCGTCGTCGCCCTGCCCGATTGGATTCCCAGCGAGCCCGAGATCCGGGTAGAGCAGCTCGCCGCAGCGGACGCCTGCGTGATCTACGGACGCACACCCGCAGAAGCACTGCAGGCCGACGGGCTCGAGAACATTCGTTGCTTTCCGCTCGCGTTGCGCGACCCGATCGAACCTCCGCGGCCCACCGGCGACACGATCACCTTCTACTTCAACATCGGTGTCGGCGGGCCCGTGGACCGTCGCCACGTGCCACTCGTACTGGACACGTTCCGGCAGGTCCTTCCCGCGCATCCTCACGCCCGGCTGCTGGTCAAGGTCCACCCCTCGGCGCACAAGCGCGTCGGCAAGATCGCTTCCTTCCATCCACAGATGCGGGTCGTCGACCGGGAGCTCCCGCGCGACGAGATGGACGCGTTGCAGCGCGAGGTCGACGTCACGCTGTTTCCGACGCGCTTCGAGGGGGTCGGCTATCCGATCCTAGAGAGCCTGCACGGGGGCGTGCCGGTGATCACCACCGATGCGGCGCCGATGAACGAGATGGTGCGGCACGAGGAGAACGGGCTGCTCGTGTCGGGTACGCTCTCGGGCGCCTTCGGTGCGCTGATGCGCTGGGAACTCGACCCGGACCACCTGCGCCAGAGCGTCGAGCGTTGCCTGGCGGAGCCGGGCCTCGTCGACCGCCTGAAGTCGGGCACCGGGAAGGGGCGCAGCGAAGCGGCCCAACAGTTCCGCGATGCGTGGCGGCAGCTCGTGACCGAGTTCGGCCCCCGCCGACTCAACCTCGGAGCCGGCGACGACACCCACGCGGCCCGCTGGAACCTGGACATCCGCCGCTGCGCGGGCACCGACGTCGTCGCCGACGCCCACCGTCTCCCCTTCGCCGATGCCAGCCTCGACGAGGTGCTCGCCCAGGACCTCCTCGAGCACTTCCCGGGCGCCGAGACCGACGCGCTGCTCGACGAGTGGATCCGCGTGCTGCGACCGGGCGGCACCCTGCGCGTCCAGACCCCCGACATCCGGGCCCTGGCGAAGAGCCTGTTGCGGGGCCGGCTCTCGTCCGAACGCACGATCGAGTGGCTCTACGGCGGCCAGGACCACCCCTACAACTTCCACCAGACCGGCTTCGACGAAGCGCGGCTGAAGGCGCTGCTGGCCGAGCGCGGCATCGAGGACCTCCAGCGGGTCCGCAAGCGGGTGTCTTCGAAGAACGTCTGCTTCGAGGGGCGGCGCGCCCGAGGCGCCTGAGGCCCGCGGCTCCTGCCGACCGACCTCCTCCCGGCATCCCCCCACGGGGACACCCGAGATCGCCCATTCAGTTCTACCGGGAACCGGACGATTTCCTGTGTGGATGAGGGAGCGCAAGACACGTTGGCAGGCAGTGGGGCTCGTCCTGCTCGGAAGCCTGGGGACTGGCTGCGCGAATCTGCCGCCGCTCCCCCAGTTTCCTTGGCAGCGGGCGAAGACCGAGAGCGCGCAGGTCGATCCGAACGACTCGATCGATCCCGCGGTCTACGCCCGTGCCCAGGCCGAGCGCAGCGAGTTCTTCGAGCGCGAAGTCGAGCGCCTGCGCGCCGACCTTCGACAGGCCGAAGAGTCCATCGTCGCCCTCGAGTCGGGCCTGCGCGACCCGCGATCACGGGCCGATGCCGTTTCCGCGGTGGCCGAAGCGCGCATCGCGCTTGACCGCGTGCGCGAGAACGTGCCGTGGCGCGCCGAGCGCGTAAACGAAGCCGAGACCAAGCTCGCCGAAGCCAACCGCCACCTCGACGCCGGCAACGTCGGTGCCGCCGTGTTCTTCGCGTCGCGCACCCAGCGCATCACCGAGACGTTGCGCGCGGAAGCGAAGCAGGTCGCGCTCTGGGGCGATCGCCGGGTGATCGGCGGCGAGCGGGTCAACCTCCGCTCGGGCCCTTCGGCGAAGCACCGGGTGATCGAGGTGCTGCCGAAGAAGACGCCGGTCTTTCCCGAGCGGCGTTTCCAGAAGTGGACGCTGGTGCGAACGCCGGACGGGCGGATCGGTTGGGTCCACGCCTCGCTGCTCCGCAAGAGCTAGCGACGCCAGCGCCCCGGCTCAGTTCGAAGCGCTCTCCTCGAAGAGCACGACGCAGTCCTTCCCCGCGTCCTTCGCCTGATAGAGCGCTCGGTCGGCTTCGTTGAAGAAGCGCTTCGGGTCGCCGTCGTAGAGCGCGACGCCGATCGAGACGGTCACGCCCAGGCCCTTCGGCTCGGGGATCCCCGGGTCGCGCACGCGCTCGGCGGCCATTTCGGATCGCAGCTTCTCGCCGAGCGCGACCGCGCCTGCTGCGTCGGTACGCGGAGCCAGGACAGCGAACTCCTCTCCGCCGTAGCGGGCGGGAAGGTCGGTCTCGCGCACGGTCTCGTTCAGCACCGCGGCGACGCTGCGTAGCACCTCGTCGCCGGCAGCATGGCCGTAGCGATCGTTCAGCTTCTTGAAGTCGTCGATGTCGAGGAGCAGCAGCGCGAGCGGCTCCTCGTTGCGGTCCGCGCGCTTGATCTCGACGCGCAGGCGTTCCTGGAAGAACCGGTGGTTGTGCAGACGGGTCAGGCCGTCCGTGAACGAGAGCTGTTCCAGCATCTCGTTGTTGCGGTGGAGGTCTTCGTTCGCCCGGGTGAGGTCGGCGTTGGCCCGCTCGATCTGTTCCTGGTTGCGGCGGAGCTCTTCCTGGTTGCTTTGCAACCGGTCGACCATCGCATGGAGCGCGCGCGAGAGAACCCCGATCTCGTCCTGGCCCTGCTCGCGAGGAATCTCGACATCGGTCTCCCCCTTCGCGATGCGACGGGCGACCTCGGAGAGCGCATGGATCGGCTGCACGATGGAGCGCGCGATCGCGCCCGCGATGATGCCGAACACCACGACGATGCCGAAGTTGATCGCGAGCACCTGGCGGATCACGTTGACGACCGGCGCGAACGCGACTTCGTAGTCCTGCTCGATCGCGAGGGTCCAGTCGGGACGCTCGAGCCGCATGGCGGTGCCCACGACGTGATCGCCCTCGGGTGTCGTGTAGTCCTCGACGACGGCCACCGAACCCAAGCTCGGCAGCGTGCGCTCGAAGGTGCCCCGCACCGGCGCGTCGGGGCTGCTCGCCAGCACGCGCGCATCGGGGCCCACCGCGTAGATCCGGAGGCTCGGGTCGAGATCGTCCGAGGCGAGCAGCGCCTCCACCGAGGCGATCGAAATCAGCGCGTGGATCGTGCCGAGGCGCTCGGTTTCCTTGCCGACGGGGGCGGTCACCACCTGAACCCGACCGGCTTCGCCACCGATGACTCCGCTGACCGTCGCGGCCGGTGCACGCGAGAGCCGCTCGAGAACGTCCTTGGGAATCCCAGCCACGTCCCCGACCCCGCCCCGACGACGACCCGATCCATCGAGAACGAAGAGTGCCTCGTACTGGGGGAAGCCCTCTTTCACGTAGGCGAGGTAGCGCTGCAGCTCACGCTGGGAGCGCTTGGTGCGCGATTCGATGCCCTGCACGACAGTTTCGCTGGCTGCGAAGGTGGCGACGTCGACCTGGCGCTGTCCGTACCAGTGATCGAGATTGCGCGCGGCCGTCTCGAGCAGCTCGGGGAAGCGCTCGTCGATCTTCGCGCGCAGGAAGGCTTCGGTGGAGCTCGTCGCGATCAAGGTGACCGCGGTGCCCGCGACGAGGGCCGCAGCGAAGACCGAGACGATGATGCGCGTCGAGAGGTTCGCGAACCCCAGACGCAGCGCCACGCGCCCGTCGCCTCCGGCTTTCGTCTGCTGATGCACGTCCCCGGCCAAGCGCAGGGCCCTCCCAACGCACCCCATCGGTCCGACGGCGAATCCACTTGAGGCGATTTCCGCAAGGAAAACCGGCACTTGGAACGCCGCCCCGCGCGCGTCAGGGACGCTCCTGGCGCTAGCGCCGACGCTGCCGGGTGACACGCGCGAGCTCGCGGTCGGTCTCCCGGCGCCGGACCGTCTGGCGCTTGTCGTAGAGGCGCTTGCCGCGGGCCAGGCCCAGCTCGACTTTCGCGCGCCCCTCCTTCCAGTACAGCCGGAGCGGAATCAGCGTGAGGCCCTTCTCCGCCACCTTCCCCGCCAGGCGCCGAATCTCGCGTCGGTGCAGGAGCAGGCGGCGCTCGCGCTGGGGCTCCGGGTTGGCGCGGCCGGCCTGCTCGTAGGGGGAGATGTGCAGGCTCAGCAGGAACGCCTCGCCGCCTCGGATGATCGCGTAGGCGTCCCCGAGGTTCGCACGGCCCTCACGGAGCGACTTCACCTCCGGACCGAGCAACTGCATGCCCGCCTCGACGGTCTCGAGGATCTCGTACTCGAAGCGGGCACGGCGGTTGGTCGCGATGACGTCGCCACCGCCCGCCTTGTCCTTCTTCGACTTCCCCGACTTCGCCATGGCGGCGAAGAGTAGCGTCGCCCCCCAGGCGCGGGGGCGGACGCTGCGACCTCGGGGGTCAGCTCGGGAGCTTCACCGGCGACGGACCCGCGATCTCGCGCGCGACGTTCCGGTGGTCGACGAAGACGCGGATGCCCTCGAAGTCCCGGCACTTCTCGTCCTCGACCTGGACGTAGCTGCAGATGATCACGAGATCGTGGGGCTTCACGAGGTGCGCCGCGGCGCCGTTGATGCAGATCTCGCCGGACCCCCGCTCGCCCTCGATGACGTAGGTCTGAAGACGAGCGCCGTTGGTCACGTCGAGCACGTCGACCTGCTCGTAGGGCAGGATGTCGGCCGCCTCGATCAGGTTCGGATCGATCGTGATGCTGCCTTCGTACTCGACGTTGGCCTCGGTCACGGTGGCACGGTGGATCTTGGACTTGAGCATGGTGCGGATCATGAGGGGTCTCCTCGTCACGCCTGCGCGAGCAGGACGCGGTTGTCGATGAGTCGAACGGTGTGCCGCTGTTCCGCGGGCGGAACGGCGGGATGCATGAAGACGGCCAGGGCCAGGAGCGTCGGTCCGTCGAGTGTGGTGGGTGCAGGTGACAGGTCGTCGGGGTGGCGGAGCTCGGCGTAGTCGAGTTCGCCGCGAGGCGCCTTCGCCACCTCGGCACGCACGGTGGCGAGCAGGCGAGCGCCGTCGCGCTCCCCCGCCGCCACGGCGGCCTCGGCCGCGTCCAGTGCCCGGGAGAGCACGAGCGCCTGGCTGCGCGCCTCGGCGTCGAGGTTCAGGTTGCGGCTCGAGAGCGCCAGCCCATCGGCCTCGCGCACCGTCGGTGCGCCCACCACCTCGACGTCGAAGCAGAGGTCGCGGGCCATCCGGCGGATCAGGGCGAGTTGCTGGAAGTCCTTCTGACCGAACACCGCGACGTGCGGCTTCGCGACCAGGAAGAGCTTGGCCACGATCGTCGTGACCCCACGGAAGTGGCCGGGCCGAGAGGCCCCGCAGAGCGGCCGGGACAACGCCTCCACCTCGACGAAGGTGTCGGCGCCTTCCGGATACATCTCAGCGGCGTCGGGCAGGAAAACGAGATCCACGCCGGCCTCCCGACACGCCGCGAGATCACTCTCGAGGGTGCGCGGGTAGCCGTCGAGGTCCTTCGGATCGTTGAACTGGGTGGGGTTCACGAAGATCGACACCCAGACCTGGTCGGACCGCTCCCGGGCGGACCGCACGAGGGAGAGGTGTCCCTCGTGCAGTGCACCCATCGTCGGCACCAGGCCGATCCGCTGCCCAGCGGCGCGCACGGCATCGGCGCGCGCCTGCAGCGCTCGAACGCTCTCGATGCGTTCCACCCTTCGGACCTAGCGGTACGAGTGCTCGGCGTCGGGGAACTTGCGCTCCCGGACTTCCTCGGCGAAGCGTCGCGCGGCCTGGGCCACGGTGACCCCGACCCCGGCGTACTGCTTCACGAAGCTGGGCGTCCAGTCCGAGAGGCCGAGCATGTCGTGCATCACGAGCACCTGGCCGTCGCACTCGACACCCGCGCCGATTCCGATCGTCGGGATCTCGAGCGCCTGGGTCACGGCGCGCGCCAGCTCGGCGGGCATGCCCTCGAGCACGACCGCGAACGCTCCGGCTTCCTGCACCGCGTGGGCGTCGGCGATGACGCGCTCGGCGCTGTCCTCGGTGCGACCCTGCACGCGATGGCCCCCCATGCGATGGATCGCCTGGGGCGTGAGGCCGACGTGCCCCATCACCGGAATCTCGGCCGCGACGATGCGCTCGATGGTCGTGGCGACGTTGGTGCCGCCCTCGAGCTTCACGGCCTGGGCCGCGCCCTCCTTCACGCAGCGAACCGCGCTGCGCAGCGCGTCTTCGGACGAGATCTGGTAGCTGCCGAACGGAAGGTCGGCGACGACCAGGGCGCGCGAGGCACCGCGGGCGACGAGCCGGGTGTGATAGATCATCTCGTCGAGGCTGACCGGGAGCGTGGTGTCCTGGCCTTGCACGACATTGCCGAGGGAATCACCGACGAGCAGGACGTCGATGCCAGCGGCATCGAAGATACGGGCGAAGGTGAAATCGTAGGCGGTGAGCATCGTGATCGGCTCGCCGCGCTCCTTCGCGCGCTGGAGGGACGGAGCGGTCACGCGGCGTTCGCGTGCCGATTTCAGGGTGACGGTGGACATGGGGTCCTCCCATCTCGACCTGATTTGTCACCGGCTCCAAGAAAACAAAAACGCGCCATCCCGGATGGAATTCCGGAGGCGCGGCTGACTCGTGCCGTGAGTGTCCGTTCGTGTGCGCCCGGACACCGGTAGCGCGAGTTCGCCTGCTGCTGCCCCCGTCTCGGTCCCGGGAGGATCCGAGCGTGCACTGGGCTGGGCGAGGCGTGTCTTCGGTTTCCTGGCGCACAGCGCTCAGGACGGGGGTTTTGGCCCTTCGATGAAGATCGCAACTTGCGATTCCTCTCTGAGCCGCAGAAAGGATAGACCCCGTTTTTCCTCAGGGTCAAGAAAAGGAATCCCCCCGTGGGGGAGAACCTGTTTCAGCGTTTCGACGGGGAACGAGCGCTGGAAATTCGCTCTGTTCGGGCGGCTCCTGCGAATCGGCCCGCTGCCCCAGAACCGCCACGGGCGCCGCTCAGGGCTCCAGGAGCGCGCGAATCGCAGGCGGGAGATAGCGCTCCTCCAGGGCCGGCCCGGCGTGGGCGCGCAGGCCCTCGACGAGCGCGTCCACCTGCCGCGCGGCGGGCTCGCCGGCGACCAGGACCACCCAGATCTCACCGCGTACGCGGCAGACGCCGCTCGTCGGCGGCGCGTCGGGAGGGCCGGCCGCCCGTACTTCCAGCCCGAACTCCCCGGCGAGCTCCCGCAACGCGACGAGACACTCCTCGGGGCTCACGCGGACCACTCCGCCAGGCTCCGGGTCAACGCGACGAACGCCTCCGGAGCCAACGTCTCCGCACGCGCACCCGCGTCGACGCCCGCGCGAGCGCACACCTCGGCGAGCACCGCCGCCGACCCGAGACCGCCCCCCCGAAGCGCGTTCGCGAGCGTCTTGCGACGCTGGCCGAAGGCGGCGCGAACGACGCGCTCCACCTGACGCAGGGAAGTGTCTCCCAGCACAGCGCTCGGTCGCGGGACGATCCGCACGAAACGCGATGCGACCTGGGGAGCGGGAAAGAAGGCCCCACCGCCGAGATCGCGCACGCGCTCCACGTCGACACAGAGGGCGTGCAGCACCGCCAAGGACCCGTAGTCGCGCCCCCCCGGCGGCGCCGCGATGCGCTCGGCCACATCCCGCTGCAACATCACCGACCAGTCGCGGAGTCGGTCGCGGAGATCGAGCAACACGCGCAGGATCGGGCCCGATACCGAGTAGGGAAGGTTCGCGACGACCCGCACGGCGGCTTCGCGACGGACGAGCCCGGTCCAATCGACGCGCAGGGCATCCTGGTGCAGCAGCTCCACGTTGTCGGGGAGCAGCGCTTCGGCCGCGAGGGCGCGCACCAGTCCCCCGTCGATCTCGATCGTCACGACGCGTCGTGCGCGTGCGGCGAGGGCCCGCGTGAGCACGCCCAACCCGGTGCCCACTTCGATCACGACGTCGTCGGGTTCCACGCCGGCGGCGTCGACCAGCGCGTCCGCCAGCGCGGCGTCGCAGAGAAAGTTCTGCCCGCGGTCCTTGTGGAGCACCAGCTCATGGCGCTTCAGGATCTCGCGGATCTCGTCGGCCTTCACCCGGAACTCGCGCCCTGCCAGGGTGCGGTGCCGAGCGGGACCCGCGAGAAGGAGTTCAGGGCGAAGCCGTGGTGCTCTCCGCGTGCCAGGAGGCGCGCCCCGGCGGCGGCGATCATGGCGGCGTTGTCGGTGCAGAGCGAGAGCGGCGGGAACACGGCGCGAAAGCCGGCGTCGTCCCCCGCGGCAGCCAACGCCTCGCGCAAGCGGCGATTCGCCGCGACGCCCCCCACCACCGCGACCTGGTCGAGCTCGGTCTGGGATGCCGCGCGACGCGTGCGGGCGACCAGCACGTCCACCGCAGCGGCTTCGAAGGAGGCCGCCAGGTCGGCGCGCACGTCGTCGGTGAGCGGACGCTGACGTTCGACCTCGAGCGCGACCGCGGTCTTGAGACCGCTGTAGGAGAAGTCGAGGCCGGGACGATCGAGCAGCGGCCGCGGGAACGAGAACGCGTCGGTGCTTCCTTGCTCCGCCAGCCGCGAGACGGCCGGCCCGCCGGGATAGGGGAGATCGAGGAGCGCGGCGACCTTGTCGAAGGCCTCGCCGACCGCGTCGTCCCGGGTCTCGCCGAGGAGCTCGGGCTCGGCGTCGTCGATGCGGTAGAGCGCCGTGTGCCCGCCCGAGACGACCAGTCCCAGATAGGGCAGCGCGAGGTCCGGGTCCGCGAGCTCCGCCGACGCGAGATGCCCCGACAGATGGTGCACGCCGACGAGCGGAACGCCGAGCCGATACGCGAGCGCCTTGCCGAAGGACAGGCCGACGAGCAGCGAGCCCACGAGCCCCGGGCCCGCGGTCACCGCGACGCCGTTCAGCATGTCGCTTTCGATCTCGGCCTCGCGGAGGGCACGCTCGACGACGCCGGAGACGGCGGCGAGGTGGTCCCGCGACGCGAGCTCGGGCACGACCCCGCCGTAGGGGCGATGGACGTCTTCCTGACCGTGGATGCAACTCGACGCGATCGTGCGACCGTCGCGCACGACGGCCGCGGCCATCTCGTCGCAGGAACTCTCGATCCCGAGCACCCAACGCATCGGATGCCGACCCGAAGCGTCGGGCATGACTCAGCCGGTTCGACGCTCGAGCTTTTCCTGCTCCGACTTGCACTCGATGCAGAGCTCGGCGACGGGGCGAGCCTTGAGACGAGCGACGCCGATGGCCTCGCCACAGGACATGCACTCTCCGTACTCGCCGTCCTCGATCTTCTTCAGCGCCTCGTCGATCTTCGAGAGCAGGCCCTGCTCGCGTTCGCGGAGGCGTCCAGCGAACTGGAGGCTCACCTCGGACGAGGCGATGTCCATTTCATCGGGAAAGTCATCGGGATCGACGTGGATGTCCCCGGACAACGTCTTCTTGGTGTTGCCGACGATCTGTTCACGCTGCTCGGTCAACAGCTTCTTGAACTTCTGCAAGTCCCGCTTGTTCAACACGACCCCCCATGAGCCACGTGTGCGGCTCCACTCTGGTTGTCCGCGTCCCGCCCGCGGAGATTGCGATCAGCCGGCCCCGAGAAGCTCGAGCTGGCGCTTCGCTTCGGGCACGCGAGCCGAATCCGGGTAGTCGCGCATGACCTTCTCGAACGCATTGCCCGCAGCCGTGCCGTGCCCCATCCGCAGCAGCGCTTCGCCTTGTCGGTAGAGCGCGTCGGCGGCTTTATTGCCCGTCGGGTACTGACGAGCCACGTCATCGAACCGCAGAACGGCTGCGGAATAGTTGCCCTGCTTGAAGTAGCAGTCGGCCAGCCAGTAGGTTGCATCGTCGGCATAATCCGAAGCCGGATAAGTTTGCAAGAACTTCCCGAAGCGGTCAACACAGCCCGCCGCGTCTCCGGACCGCCACTTTGCGTAGGCATCCCGGTAGCTCTGGACCTCTTCGGACACGGGCTCCGACGGGGAATCGCCCCCCTGGCCCGGTGACTCGGGCCCCGGCTGCGCCTGGGAAGCGCCCAGGTTCGCCTCGCGGCGCGCCGCCCGCGCCTCCTCGAGCGCCTGCTTCGCCTGGCGCTCCATCACCTCGAGCCGACCGTTCAACGCATCGAGGTCGCGCTGTAGCGACGTCACCTGGGAGCCCAGATCGGCCAGGCGATCCCGATCGCCGGGTCCACCCCCGCCACCCGACTTCTCGAGGTCGGTCACGCGATTCTGGAGCTTGCGCAGCTCGGCTGGCGTCGCGCAGGCCACCGACAAGAGCGCGACCGCTCCGAGAGCGATCGCCAGCACGCGCGCGTGCCGCTTTGCCGTGGACTTTCCTGCCGTGTGTTCGTGCATGCCTTCCCCCCTCAGCGCGGAAAGGGGCCCCAGTCGGGGCTCGTGTTGTTTCCCGCGGAACTGGTCAGACGGCGCAGGCTGGAACCGTCGCGATCGATCACGTAGAGATCCGCCCGCCCGCGCCGCGTCGAGCTGAAGATCAGCTTTCGCGAATTCGGCGACCAGCTCGGTGCCTCGTCACTGCGCGGGTTCGTGACGAGCGGAACGTTCACGGTTCCATCCGGGTCGATCAGCCAGATGTCGAACTGCCCCCCGACCCGGGTCTCGTACGCGATCCACAGCCCGTCGGGCGACCACTTCGGGTTGGTGTTGTAGGAGCCGTCGAAGGTGAGTCGGCGGATGTTCGTCCCGTCCGCATTCATGAGATAGATCTGGGGCGACCCCGTGCGATCGGAGACGAACGAGAGACGCTCGCCATCGGGCGAAAAGGACGGCGAGATGTCGATCGCCCGGCTGCGCGTGAGACGCTTCAGCCGACCCCCGTCCGGAGCCACGGTGAAGAGGTCCGCCGCTTCGCCCGTGCTCATCACGAGCGCCATCCGGTTCGGATCCGGGCTGAAGACCGCCCGGTAGAGCGAGCGCTCTACCCCGAGCCGAGACAGGAGCCGACCGGGACGCGCCTTCCCGCGACTCGACAAGAAGATCAGCGGCCGATTCTGCTGTCGGTAGGAGGTGTAGATGATCCCTTCGCCATCTGGTGACCAGGACGGGAAGTTGTTGATCGAGCGGTTCGCCGTCGCAGCGCGTGCGTTGCTGCCATCGGCGTTCATCACGTAGATCTCTTTGTTGCCGCCGCGATCCGACACGAAGGCGATCTCGGTACTCGACACGCCGCGGAGACCGATGAATGCCTCGACGACGTCGTCGGCCAGGCGACGCGCGGCCCGCTCGAGGTCGCGACCGGACTGCTGGTAGCGGCGGCGCAAGAGGCGCCGACAACGCGACGCATCCCAGACACGGAACGCGATGCTGAAGCCCGCCGGGTCTCGCTCGATCTCGCCCTCGACCAGCGCGTCGGCGCCGATCTGGGACCAGTTCGGGCAGTCGAGAGGCGCGTCGGCGCGCCCTTCGGCCGTCGTCACCGGCCCGAGAAAGGCGTCGTCCGGGATCTGACGGAAGACGTTCGAGTACTCGAGGGCCGCCGTGAGCGCGGCGCGGAACTCGGCGGCCAGCTTGGGGTTGGCGTCGCGGAACTGCTGAACCGCGATCCGATAGGTCTGCTCGCCGCCCGGGGTCACGACCACCGCGGCGCGCTCGGCGCTCGCGGCAGAGAGACCGAACACAGCGGCGAACGCCAGGAGCGTGTAGAGCCCCCGCATCAGAACGCGTCCCGCGGACGGAAGACGATCGTCCACTCTCCCGCCTCCGGCGGCGCCGGAAGCGGGCTCGCCTTGCTGAGCCCTCTCACCACCCCTTCATCGTACCAGGGGTTCCCGGAACGTTGGACGATCTGGGGCGTGCCGAGAATGGCACCCGCGGCATCGAGCCGGACGGTCACGCGCGTCTCGAGATCCTGGGTCCGGAAGCCGGGGGGCACGACCCAGACCCGCTTCATCTGGCGAATCACCTTCGCGTGCCACGCGCGCTCGGCGGCCGACAGCTGGCCCGTCCCGCGGGAAGATCCCGCCGAAGGAACCGTGGCCGTTTGGGACGGGGCCTCCGGGGCGGTCTCGCCCGCCTCACCGCGCATCTGTGCGAGTAGATCTTCCAGGTTCTGCTCCTGCTTCTTCTCCGGCTCGCGGAAGACTTCCTTCTGCTCGCGCGGCTTCGGAGGGGGCTTCGGCTTGGGTTTCGGTTTGGGCTGTGTGGGTTTCTCGGGAAGGACGACCTGCTCGGGCTTCGGGGGCGGCTTCGGTGCGGGCGGAACGGGCTCGGGCTTCGGGGCGGCCCGGGGCTTCGGCGCCGGCGCCGAGGGCGGAGGCTCGATCAGCTCGATGGCGATGACCTGCGGGGGCAGCGCCGCGGAGGAGTCTCCGGGCGCCAGCCAAAAGACCACCATCGCCCCGACGTGCACCAGGGCCGACAGCACCACCAAGCGACGAAACTCGCGCCGGGCCGCTGCATCCTCGCCGCGTCCGTCCGACAGAAACCGACTCCAGTCACGCGGAGCCGTCGCGCGCTATTGCGGCTCGGTCACCATGCCGAGCTTCGTCGCGCCCGCCAGGCGGGCCGCGGCCAGCGCTTTGACGACGGCTCCGTAGTTCACGTTCTCGTCCGCTCGGAGGAAGACGCCCTTGTCGTCGAGCCCCTCCAAGATCGCTTCGAGCTTGGCACCCAGCTCCGCTTCCGTCACCTGGGTGTTCGCCAGGTGGTAGGTCCCATCCTTTTTCACGGTGATGATCAGGGGCTCGTCCTGCACCCGCAGATTCTGGGTCGTCGTGTTCGGCAGATCGACGTCCACGCCCTGCTGCATCATCGGGGCCGTGACCATGAAGATGATCAGCAGCACCAGCACCACGTCCACGAAGGGCGTGACGTTGATCTCCGACATGGCGCGCTGGGTGGAGCCGGGCCGCAGAGCAGGCACGGGTCAGCTCGCCTGCCGGTCGGGAAGGCCCGCCATGCGACGCAGGTCGGCCTCGTATTCCGCCGCGAACAGATCGATCGAGGCCGACAGGCCGCGCAGCTTGCCCATGAAGTGGTTGTAGAAGATCGTCGCGGGGATCGCGGCGAACAGCCCGACCGCCGTCGCGATCAGTGCCTCGGCGATGCCAGGCGCCACCACGGCCAGGCTCGCCGAGCCCGCGCGGCCAATGCCCTCGAAAGCGTTGATGATGCCGACTACGGTGCCGAACAACCCGATGAAGGGAGCCGCCGAACCGGTCGTCGCCAAGAACGAGAACCCGCGCTCGAGCCGGATCCCCTCGCGCGTGCTCGCCCAGTTCACGTTGCGCTCGAGCACCAGGAGATGGGGCTCGGTGAGCGTGACGGGACCCCCGGTCGTTCGGGCGAGGCGTCGCAGTTCGTTGTACGCGGACAGGAAGATCGCGGCGAGCGGGCTGCGATCGAGGTCCTTCGCGGCCGCATACGACTCGTCGAACGAGCTCGTGTGATAGACCTCGAGGAATGCCTCGCTATCCTGCTCCGCACGGCGAAGCTCGCGAAGCTTGAAGAAGATCACCGCCCACGAGAAAACGGACAGTGCCACCAGGATGGCAAGCACCGCCTGGACGATGATGCTCGCCTGTGCGACCAGGTCGAGAACACCGAGGCTCACGGAACGCCCCCCATTGCCGTTCCGAACCACAAGGTCATGGAATCACTCGCTGTGTGAATTCGGGGCGCGAGTCTAGGAGAGGCCCAGAGTCGCTTCAAGGAACCAGGACGGTTCGACGAAGCCACCTCCCTGGCGCAGCCGCCGATTCGCTGAACCCATCCCATACAAGCCACGGGGTCGAACCCCGGTCGAAGGTCGGAGGTTGTGATGAAGGTCACCGTAGATTCGCGCGCACCGGGAGAGGCGTCGGTCGACCTGCTCGCCGTCCCGATCGCCACCGAAGAGGCCCGCCGCGCGCGACTCGCACCGCGCGTGAACAGCATCGACCGGGCCCTGGGTGGCGCCATCAAGGGCTTGGTGGGGCTCGGCGACTTCACGGGCAAGGCCGGTCAGGTGGCCCTCGTCTACCCGAACCGCCAGCGCAAGGCGAAGCGACTGCTCCTGATCGGCCTCGGCGACGGCAAGAAGGTCGACGCCGAAGCCCTGCGCCGCGCCGCAGGCCACGCGGTCTCTCGCGCGAGGTCCTCGCGGGCCACACGCGTCGCGATCGCCGTTCCGCCGGCCGGCGCCTGCAGCGAGGCCGAGGGGATCCAGGCCCTCGCCGAGGGTGCCGTGCTCGCGGGCTACCGCTTCGACGAGTACCGCGACACCAAGGACGCCGGTGCCGAGGTGTCCGCCGTGTCGCTGCTCGTGCCCCGGGGCCAGAACCTGCGCGAAAGCCGCGAGGCGGCGCGTATGGGGCTCGCGATCGGCGAATCGCAGAACGTCGCGCGCGATCTCTCGAACGAGCCGCCGAACGTCCAGTCGCCCGACCACCTCGCGAAGGCTGCCCGCGCCGTCGCCAAGGAAGTCGGCCTGCGCGCCAAGGTGCTCGGCGTTCCCGAGCTCGAGAAGCGCAAGATGAACGCGATCCTGGCCGTCGGCGGGGGGAGTTCGCGTCCGCCCCGCTTGATCGTGCTCGAGCACAAGCCGAAGTCCGCCCCCAAGGACGCGCCGATCTTCTGTGTGGTCGGTAAGGGCATCACCTTCGACTCGGGCGGAATCTCGATCAAACCCTCGGCGGGCATGGACGAGATGAAACACGACATGTCGGGCGCGGCGACGGTCGTGGGTGTGATGCGCGCCTGCGCCGCCCTCGACCTGCCGCTCCCGGTGGTCGGGATCATCGGTGCGGCCGAGAACCTGCCCAGTGGAACGGCGTATCGCCCTGGCGACGTCGTGACCGCGGCCTCGGGAAAGACGATCGAGGTGCTGAATACCGACGCCGAGGGCCGCGTCGTACTCGCCGATGCCCTCCACTACGCCCTCACCGAGTACGAGCCGGAGGCGATCGTCGATCTCGCGACCCTCACCGGCGCCTGCGTGGTGGCCCTGGGACGCTGGGCAACGGGCATTTTCGGTAGCCATGACGGACTCTTGGAGGCCATCCGCAGCAGCGGGGAGCGGGTCGGCGAATGCGCCTGGCCGCTGCCTCTGCTCGACGGCCACAAGCAGGAGATCCGCAGCCAGGTTGCCGACATCAAGAACACCGGTGGCCGGCAGGCCGGCGCATCGACCGCCGCGGCCTTCCTCTCCCACTTCGTGGGGGACACGCCGTGGGTCCACATGGACATCGCCGGCACGGCCTGGACGACGGGACAACCCGGCCCCTACCAGCCGCGTGGCGCGACCGG
Source organism: Myxococcota bacterium (assembly GCA_039030075.1). Taxonomy (NCBI): domain Bacteria; kingdom Pseudomonadati; phylum Myxococcota; species Myxococcota bacterium. Next base: position 29,040 of record JBCCEW010000034.1, read on the forward strand.
CGTCGGCGTGCGCCTGCTGGTGGACCTGCTCCAGCGCTGGGACGGGTCCGCTGTGGACTGATTCCGCCACGCCCCTCCGGCGAAATGCGGTCTCTCTCGCCGGCTTGCCCCGGTCAGAGCGCGCTTCTAAGCTCGCGCGGCCTCAAGGCCGGGACGCGGTCCCACGAGTTGTCCGAGCGACGGCAGAGCAACAGGTCCCAAACCGCTCCGCCCCTCGGCTCGCTTCTCGCGTGTCCCCACGATGGATCGTTTCGTGCACACAACCCGCGCACCGAATTCGCTCTGCGAGCCGGTGACGCACCCCAATGGAGGAATCCCATGCACCTCAATCGAACGCTATTGCCCGCTGTACTACTGGCCGCCGCCGCCTGGCTCTTCCCGCTCGGCGCTCTGGCTGGCGACGCGGCCGCGGGCAAGGAGAAGTACACGATCTTTTGCGTCACCTGTCATGGCGAGACCGGCAAGGGCGATGGCCCTGGCGGTGCCGGCCTGCAGCCGCCCCCGCGGGATTTCTCGACGGGTGACTTCAAGTTCGACGCCGACGGCAATGGCACTCCCGGTGAGGATGCCGATCTCCGCATGGTGATCGCGCAGGGAGCGGCCGCCTTCGGTGGCTCGCCGCTGATGACGCCCTGGGGCGGCACGCTCACCGACGAGGACATCGACAACCTCGTCGCCGTGATCCACTCGCTGAAGGAGTAGCGGGACCACCCGACTCCTCTCGAAACCCGACGAAGCCGGGTCCTGTGTTTCAGGACCCGGCTTCCCGTTGGGTGCTACCTTCGCCGCGTCCGCCATGGCCGACGCTCCGCGAGAAACTCGGGTCGTTCCGGCCCTCCCCGACGTCCCCACCCCCGCGACGACCGCGAAGAGCGATCGCGCAGTCGGACCCGTCGATGCGCTCTCGGCCTACATGTCCGAGTTGGGGAAGCACGCGCCGATCTCCCGCGAGGAAGAGCACGAGCTCGCCGTGCGCTGGGTCGAGGAAGGCGACGTCGAGGCAGCCCGGCAGCTGGTCCTCGCGAATCTTCGCCTCGTGGTGAAGATCGCGATGGAGTACCGGCGCGCCTGGACGAACGTCCTCGACCTGATTCAGGATGGCAACGTCGGCCTGATGGAAGCGGTGCAGCGCTACGACCCGTACCAGGGCGTGAAGCTCTCGTCCTACGCCGTCTATTGGATCCGCGCCTACATCCTCCAGTACATCCTCGACAACTTCCGGATCGTTCGGCTCGGCACGACGCGCGCACAACGCAAACTCTTCTGGCGGCTCAACAAGGAGAAGCGCGAGCTCGAGCGGCAGGGCTTCGAGGTCGAGCCGCGGCTGATCGCGGAGCGGCTCGAGGTCAGTGAAGCCGACGTCGAAGACATGGAGATGCGACTGCGCGAACCCGACCAATCGATGAACGCGCCGGCGCGCCGCGACGAAGCTACCGCCGAGTTCGGTGACTTCATGCGCGCGGGGGGCACGAGCGCCGAAGACGCGGTCGCAGACCGAGAGCTGCGCGCGGTCTTCCTCGAGCAGGTCGAGGCCTTCGCCGAAACGCTGGGCGAGCGCGATCGGCGGCTGATCGAGGAGCGAATCCTCGCGGACGAACCGAAGACGCTGGCCGAGCTGGGTGAGGTCTTCGGTGTCTCGCGCGAACGCGTGCGACAACTCGAGGCGAAGCTCGTGGAGCGCTTGCGCACCCACTTCCAGGAGAACCTGGTCGACTTCGAGTACTACGCCGCCCCGAACGATGACTGACGCGGCGGCCCCGCGCCGGGTCCGCGTACGCGTCGAGGGGCGGGTCCAGGGGGTTGCGTTCCGCGCCCACACCGCCGACGCCGCGCGCGCGGCGGCTGTGGCCGGTTGGGTGCGGAACCGCACCGACGGGAGCGTGGAGGCCTGCCTGGAGGGCGCTCCCGACGCCGTCGAGCGGGTCGTTGCCGCGATGCGGGCGGGTCCCCGCTTCGCCCGGGTCCGCACGCTCGAGATCTGGGACGAGGCGAGCGAGGGCGACCGCTTCTTCGAGATTCGCCGCTGAAGCGCGCCCGGCGAGGTAAAAAACCCCCGCCTCGAGAGCGTCCACGCCTCTGCGAGCGCGCGTCGTTGCCGGTTAAAGAAGCGCCTCGATCTGGCCGAGTGGGAACCCATGGCTGACCGCTCGACGCCGATGCTGTTCGCGCCTCCCCAGCCCCCCTACCAGCTGCCGGCGGGGGAGACCGTGATCCTGGGACGCAGCCGCGAATGCGCACTGCGACTTCCGGACGCGGACACGTCCCGCAAGCACGCGAAGATCGTGTGCGATGGCGACGCGTTCGTGATCCACGACCTCGGCAGCACGAACGGCACGTTCGTGAACGGCGAGCGGGTCTCGACCCAGACCCTGCGCCCCGGCGACCGGATCGAGATTGGCGCCAACCAGGTCACGTTCTGCGAGGTCGCAGCCGGCCTCGACGCGGGCGACGACGACGAAGCGCAGACCCAGCTATTCGCACGTCCGGTACGGGACGAAGTCTTCCGCGGCGATCTGGCCGAGATCCCGCCCTTCGCGGTCCTCCAGATCCTGGAACTCGGCCGCAAGACCGGCGTGGTTCACGTCGACTCGGACACCGCGCCGGGGAAGCTCTGGCTCCGCCGAGGAGACCCGGTGCACGCCGAGACCAAGGAGCAGATCGGCTTCGACGCGGCCGTCTCGCTGGTGAACGCCAACACGGGCCGCTTCGTCTTCGAGCCCCTGATCGAGCTGCCCGACGCCACCATCGAAGCATCGGTGACCCAGCTGCTGCTGGAAGCCTCCCGTCTGCTCGACGAAGGGCTCTGCTAGCCAGCCGGGTTTCGCACCGGCGGCCGCGGCGCGTCAGGGCGCGTCGTTCGCCGGGCGCGGCAGACGTCCCGCGAACTCGGACTGGATCCAGCGCTGCACGGCGGCGTCGAGCCCGGCGGTGTCGAGCCCGACCAGCGCCTCGAGCGCCTCGTCGAAAGGACGCCCCGCGCCGATCTCGTTCAGGAGTCGAGCGCGACCCGCCACGTCGGTGTGCTGCTCCAACCAGACCGCCGCCGCCGTCGACTCCAGGTACGCCGCGCGCGCATCGTCGTCGGCGAGCCCGGAGAAGCTGGGAGCGAGCCGACGGAACGAGATCCACTCCTGGGCATCGATCCGGCGCTTCAGCAGTGTGCGCTCACTGCGCGTCAGGCCCGGCTGTTGGCGCGACTCGCGCTCGGCGAGCTCGGCGAAGCCCTCGTTCAGCCAGTAGGGCCGATCGCCTCCCGTGCGCTCGCGAAACACGGCGTGGGTGTACTCATGGAAGAGCAGCGCGCGAAGCTCACCCGCCGGGTGCGCCGCCGAGACCACGTGGATCCGGCCGTCGAAGAACCCGACGGTTCGAAACGAGAAACGATGGCGATGCTCGGCGTCGTAGGCCGCACGCCCATAGAAGACGACGCCCAGCGGCTCGAGGGGGTCGAAGCCAAGCCGGCTCGCGCCGCTCTGGCGCGCCTCCTCCAGGTAGCGCAGTACGGTCGACGGGTAGTTCGGTGCGGCACGCCCGAGATCGGGGTCGAGCTGCACCCGGAAATACGGGCTGGCGAGTTCGGGCCACGGGCCCGCGGCACGCGCGCGGGTTTCGTCGGCCAGTCGCCGCTCGTCTTCGAGGGCGGCCATGCGCCGTCGCGCCGATTCGCGCCAGTCTTCGAGATCATCACCGGCCGTCGCCAGGAAGGCTTCGAGGTGGGAGCGCGCCGAGTCGTAGCGGCCGCGGTGGCGATCCAGCAGCGCCAGGTACCAGTGCGGCTCGGGTCGGGCCGGGTGCTCGCGCAGGATGCCGCGCAGCTCGGCCGCCGCCCGCGCGTTCTCGCCGCGCTGCAAGTCGCCCACGGCCGCACGCAGTGCTCGCTGCACGCGGGCCTCTTCCCGGTTCGCCGAGGGATCCCGCGTCGCGGCCTGGCCGACCGGTCCGTCCCAGAGAGCGCGGCGCGCTTCGGGGCCGTGGGATCGCTCGCGCACCTCCTCGGGGACGTTCGCGGGCTGATTGCTGATGTGGGTGACGCCGCGTTCGTCGATCCAGACGAAGGTCTCGGCCGTGGCGATGCCGAGCACACCCGCGACCAACACACACCCCAATCCCATCCCGATCCAGCCGCGGCGCATGTCGGTGTGCATCGGAGCCCTTGCGGGCGCGCTTGACGGTTCAGCGCGTCTTCGTGGCCTCGCTCGCGAGATGCCCGATTTCCGGGAGGATCAACTTTTCGAGTGCCAGGCGAATCGCGCCGCGCGACCCGGGGAGCACGAACACGACCTTGCCGCGCGCGATTCCGGCCGTGGCGCGGGAAAGCAGAGCGGCCGAGCCGATGTCCCCGTAGCTGAGCGAGCGGAACAACTCGCCGAAGCCGGGAATCTCGCGCTCGAGCAGGGGCGCGACGGTCTCCGGGGTCACGTCGCGCGGCGCGACGCCCGTCCCCCCCGTGAGGAGCACCGCCCGCACCGGATCGCGCTGCAACGCCTCGTCGGTCGCCGCGACGATGGCGGCCGCCTCGTCGCGCACGATCTCGCGGCCCGCAACCGGGTGACCCGCCCCCTCCAACAGCTCCGCGAGGAGTTTCCCGCCCGTGTCGGTCTCTTCAGTCCGCGTATCGCTCACCGTGATGACCCAACAGGGAACGTTCTCGATGGCAGCGCGACGGTGATGATGACCGGCGGCGGCCGGGTTCGGATCACTCACGGGCGATCGTCCACCCAATACTCGCCGTCGGTGGCCACTTCCTTCTTCCAGATCGGGACCGTCTGCTTCAGCGTATCGATCGCGAACCGGCAGGCGTCGAAGGCCTCCGCGCGATGGGGTGCCGCCGCTGCGATGACGACCGCGATGTCCCCCACCTCGAGGTGCCCCGCTCGGTGTCCGATCGACACCCGGGTTCCGGGCCAGCGCTCGGCGGCCGCATCCGAGATCTTCTGCATCTCTCGGACCGCCATCTCGGGGTAGGCCTCGTACTCGAGGTGGCGAATCGAACGGCCCCGCGCGTGATCGCGGACGGCACCGACGAACGTCACGATCCCGCCCATGCCCGGGCCCTTCACGCGCGCGACCGCCTCTTCTTCGCGGATGGGGCGCTCGGAAAGCCAGCAGAGGTCGCTGCCTCCGGCCACCGGCGGCAGGAAAGCGACCTCGTCGCCGTCCTGCAACACCGTTTCAGAAGGCGCCACCTCGAGGTTCACGGAAACGGCCAGGCGCTCACCGAACTCCTCGAAGAGCGGGTGGGACTCGGCCATGCGGGCGCGCAGCGTCGCGGCCGTCGCGGCCTCGGGGAGCTCGACCGACAGCTCTTTCTCCCCCACGGCCTCGCGCAGGGCCCCGAACAGCTTCAGACGGATCTGCATCGGGGCGAGGCTACTCCGGCCGCGGGGCTTCCTCAACGCGCGTTGACCCGGCTTTCGGCGCGCGCCTAGAATCCACGAAGCGCGCCGCGTTTGGCGCGGCGATGGAGGGGAACGCCATGGCAGCTCGCAAGAAGAGCTCTCGGAAACGAACGGCGGCGCGCAAGCCGGCGTCCCGTCGGAAGACCGGCGGAAAGAAGAAGACCACCCGGAAGAAGGCCACGCGGAAGAAGACGGCTCGCAAGGCCGCGAAGAAGAAGACCGCGAAGCGCAAGACGTCGAAGAAGAAGACCTCGCGCAAGAAGGCCGGAAAGAAGAAGACCGCGCGCAAGAAGAGTACTCGGAAGACGGCGCGCAAGAAGGCTCCGAAGAAGAAGAAAGCGACCAGGAAGAAGGCCAGTCGCAAGAAGACGGCCCGGAAGAAGGCGACCAAGAAGAAGGCGCGGCGGAAGAAGGCCGCGAGCAAGAAGAAGGCGACGCGGAAGAAGACGGCGCGCCGCACCGCCAAGAAGACCGCGCGCCGCAAGAAGAAGGCCACTGCGAAGAAGACGACGCGGAAGAAGGCGCCGAAGAAGTCGACGCGGAAGTCCCCGGCGAAGAAGAAGGCGCCCGCGAAGCGCGCTTCGAAGCCCGCAGCGACCCCCGCGATCGAACCCAGCCTGAGTGCGGCAGCCCGGGAGGCGAACCGCCCTTTTCTCCGGAGCGCCAACCGGCGTCGACCGAGTCGGCGGGCCAACCCGTCGCTGGCACGGCCGACCTGGGCGGCGCGCAATCGGCGCAGCCTGCACCCGCGGCGTCCGAATCCGTGGGGACGCCGCCGCTAGCGGCGGGGCAGGTCAGCGCTAGCGAGCCCGATCGGATCGGGATCGTGACCCACTACTACGAACACGTGGGTGCGGCGACGGTCCGCATCGAACAGGGCGCCCTCGCGGTCGGCGACATCATCCACATCCGGGGGCACACGACCGACTACTACCAGCCGGTCGAGCGGCTCGAACGCGACCACAACCCGGTCGAGCAGGCGTCCGCGGGCGAGGAGATCGCCCTCCAGGTGAGCCAACGCGTTCGCGAGAACGACGCGGTGCACCGCCTCCGCTGATCGGACGCTCGGGCCCAACGAAAACGAGGGGTGCTGCCGGCTGGCAGCACCCCTCGTCGTCTCCTTCCGCACCGGCCCCGGGCCGGGCGGGATCAGCTCTTCTTGGCGTTGTCGCCGCCATCGTTGTTGGCGCTCGGCTTCGACTTGCCACCCTGGCCCATCTTGACGGAGCCGTTGAGCTCGGCGCCGTCCTCGATGATCAGGGAACCGGTCTCGATGTTGCCATCGACCCGGGCCGTCTTGTGCAGGACGACCTTGGTGCCCGCGACGATGTCGCCCATCACGGTGCCACTCACGGCCACGGTCTTCGAGCGGATGGTCGCTTCGATCTCACCGCTCTCGCCCACGATCAGGGTGTTCTCGCTCGAGATCTCACCGCGGAAGCGGCCATCGATCCGAACGGTGTCCTTGAAGGACAGCTTCCCTTCGAACTCGGACCCCTGGTCGATGAACGCCGTGAGCCCGCCCGGGCTGGGTGCCGCCGACGCCGCCGGCGTTCCACCGAAGTCCGAATCCGAGCCCTTGGTTCCAAACGGGGTACGCGCCATCCAGGATCCTCCTCGTGTGCAGATAGGCCGGGGCGCCCCAGCGCCTCCGAGCCCTGCATCGGCGGGGTCCTGGGGCAACTTGAGAAGGCCTCCCCAGCGGGTGGGGCTGAGAGGAATTGGGAGGTTCGGGGCTCAGATGCGCAGCCGAGCCCGGGCGGGTCGGCGCAGGCCCATCGAGCGGACCAGAGCCGCTCCCGCCACGAAACCGCCTACGTGGGCCCACCAGGCCGTTCCCGCAGCCGTGTCACCCCAGCGGGAGACGCCCGAGATGACCTGGAAGGCGATCCACACGAACAGGAAGCCGATGGCCGGCACCCGCACCGGGGGCCACCAGAGGCGCAGGCGACCGGTGGGATAGGAGACGGCGTAGGCACCGAGCGTCCCGGAAACCGCGCCGCTCGCGCCGATCGTGGGCAGAAAGGCACTCGGGGCCGAGGCCACGTGCACCAGCGCCGCGGCGAGCCCACAGGCGATGTAGAACACCAGGAAGCGCTGGTGCCCCAAGAGGTCCTCGATCTTCCGCCCGAAGACCCAGAGGTAGAGCAGGTTGCCGGCCAGATGGAGCAGACCGCCGTGGAGAAACATGGCCGTCAGCGGCGTCCACCAGGTCGCCGGCGGGCCTTCGGTCAGCGCGCGAAGGAACAAGCGCGGCACGAGTCCCCAGCGCTCGATCCAGGCCGTCGCCTCCTCGGGTGCGAGGCCGAGGCACCAGCCGAAGACGATGGCGTTTGCCGCCAGCAGTGCGCCCACGACCAGGGGAGCCGAACGCAGCGGTACGTCATCACGCAGGGGGAGCATGCGACGCCAGTATACCCGCGTGCGCTCCTCCGGCGGGCCACGCGACGCGCCTACTCGTCTCCGCGCGCGCGCACTACACTCGGCGCCGCATGAGCGCCGCCGCCCTCCCCGTCCTGCTCGAACGCGCCCTCGACGCGGAGCGTCTGCATTCCGCCTACCTGATCTCGGGTCCCACCGACTCGACCCGCGACGTCGCCGAGCGCTTTGCGCGCGCCAGCGTTTGCGAGGAGCGCACCCTGTGCGGTCGCTGCCCGGCATGCACGCGTTCGAGCCCGCGCGACGAGATCCAGATCGACGGCACGGGAAAGGCGGGGCCGCTGTTCCGACAGATCGGGGATCATCCGGATCTCTTCTGGGTGGCGCGCGGTCCCGACGACACGCGGGTACGCATCGGCCAGGTTCGCGCGCTCCAGCACGCGCTGCGTCTGCAAGCCGGCGATGGAGGACCTCGCATCGCGGTGGTCGCCGACGCCGAGTGGCTCAACCAGGAGTCCCAGAACGCGCTGCTGCGCCTGCTGGAAGAACCGCCGCCGCGCACCACCCTCGTCCTCGTGACGGCGAGCGCCGCCGGCCTGCTCGCGACCGTGCGCTCGCGCTGTCAGCGCGTCCCGCTGCCGCCCGAACGCGAGGACCCGTTGGCCGCCGAGACCGCCGCGCCCTGGCTCGCGCGCCTCGACGCGGTGGGCCGCACGCCCGTCCCCGAGTTGCTCGATTGGGCCGAAGAGTTTCGCGGCGCGCGAGCCGTGGCCGCGACGAACCTGGAGCAGTGGCTCGGGCTCGCAAGTGCATGGTTGCGCCGGCGCGTCGGGGAACGGGTCGAGGAGGGTCGAGCGGTCGACGGCGAGCTGGCGGCCGCGCGCGCCCTCTCCCAATGTCGACAGTCCCTCGTCCAGCGGAACGCCAACCCGCAGATGACGGCCGAGCGCGCGCTGCTCGCCCTGCAGGCGGGTACGCGCGCCTGATGTGGTTCGACAGCCACTGCCACGTGAGCGCGGACGAGTTCGCCGAAGACCGCGAAGAAGTCCTCCAGCGCGCGTTCGACGGCGGCGTGACGGGCATGATCGCGATCGGCTCGGGCTACGGCGTCGTCCACAATGCCCGGGCGGTGTCGCTCGCCGAGGCCGACCCGCGCATCTGGGCCGCGGTCGGCGTCCATCCCCACGAGGCCGAAGACCTCGACGACCAGAAGCGCCCGAGCCTCGACGCGTTGCTCGACCATCCGCGGGTGGTCGCCGTCGGTGAGGCGGGCCTGGACTACCACTACATGAACAGCCCCCGCGAGGTACAGCGCCGCGTGTTCGCGGAGCAGGTCGTGTGGGCACGCGAGCGTGACCTGCCGGTCTCCATCCACGTGCGGGGCGATGAACCGAACGCCTACGAAGAGCTCCTGGACATCTGGAAGAGCGAGGGTCGGGGCGACGTCTCCGGTGTGCTGCACTGCTACACCGGCGCCCTCGACTTCGCGCGTCGCGCCCTCGACCACCGGCTCGACGTGTCGTTCTCGGGGATCCTGACCTTCAAGCGCGATCGAGGGCTGCGCGACACGGCGCGGGCCCTCCCCCTCGACCGACTTCTCGTCGAAACCGATGCTCCACTGCTCTCGCCCGAAGGCCATCGCGGGCGCCGCAATGAACCCGTTCGCGTCGCCCTCGTCGGGGAAGTGCTCGCCGAAGTCCACGGGCGCCCGGTCGAAGACGTCGCGCGGCAGACGTCGGAGAACACGCGACGCTGCTTCCGGCTACCGGAGGCCTCGTGAGCGAGCGCGGCGAGATCCGGGTGCTCGCGGAACGACTGGCCCGGGCCGCGGGTGCGATCCAGCGCGAGCGATACGAGACCGGCTTCGAGATCCGCACGAAGAGCGCGAAGATCGACCTCGTCACCGAGGTGGATACGGCCTGCGAACGCTGCATCGTCGACGGGATCGGTGCGGCGCGTCCCGACGATGCGATCCTCGCCGAGGAAGGCAGCGGCGCGGACCGCCCCGACGCGGCCTGGCGCTGGATCATCGACCCCCTCGACGGCACGATGAACTTCGCCCACGGGTATCCCCGCTTCTGCGTCTCGATTGGAGTCGAGCAGCGGGGCGAGCGCGCGGTCGGTGTCGTCTTCGATCCGCTCCTCGACGAGTGTTTCGTGGCGGAGCGCGGCACGGGCGCGACCCTCAACGGCCGCTCCATTCATGTTTCCGAGGAAGCCCAGATCGACCGTGCGCTGCTGGCGACGGGCTTTGCGTACGACGTCCACGACAGCGAAGACGACAACGTCGAGCGCTTCGGCCGTTTCGTGAAGCGGGCACGCGGCTTGCGGCGCGATGGCAGCGCCGCCCTCGACCTCTGCTACGTCGCGGCCGGGCGCTTCGAGGGCTACTGGGAGGGAAAGCTCCACCCTTGGGACGTCGCGGCCGGCAACCTGATCGTCGAGGAAGCGGGCGGACGCATCAGCGACTTCGCGGGGGATCCTCCGTCGGGAGACGGACGCGAGACGGTCGCATCCAACGGGGCGATCCACGAAGCCCTGCTCGCGGGCATCGCGGGCGACTGAGCCGGAAGCGGCCGCCTATTCCCCGGGCGCCGGATCTTCCGGGGTCGCCGTCCAGAGGGTGTGCGACCAGCGAACGCCGCGTTCCTCGAGCATGGCCTCGAGGTCCTCGCCGGGCGGAACCGGACTCACGAAGACCACGTGGGCCCCGGGCACCCGTGCGCGGCGCGTGAACCGGAGCGCGTCGAGCAGGACCTGATCGTTGAGCGGGGCGTGGGGCCCGCCCACCCAGGCTTCGACCGCCGCACCGTCGGCTTCGTCGAAGAGCGCCGTCAGGGCACGCGACTCGTCGAGGGGCTCCTCGGTCTGCGCGCGCACCACGCGCCCCCAGGCCGCTTCCTCTGACGCCGCCCAGACCGGCACGACCGCCGGGCGCCCTCCCCCTTCCGAAGCCGAGGTTGCCGCCGCACGTAGGTGGGCAGCGGCCCAGGCTGCGTCGAGCTTCGGCCCACAGCCGAAGGCCAGAAGCGCGATACAGGCCGCCGCGACGCGAACGCTCACGGAGACTCGTCGACCGGGATGGTGGGGTCGAGCGCGTCGTCGCTGCCGAGCGGCGGCTCGCTGGGCTCCCCGGCCTCTTCCGCTCGGAACCGGGTCCGGAAGGCGTCGAGGCTGACCGGGAGATGCTCGGACATCGCGAGCGGCAAGCGGTACACGGCGGGATCCCCCGCCGCCCGCGCGACGATGCCCTCGGGCGTCACGTCGCCGAGATGGATCTCGGCCACGCGCTTCGCGCCCGTCTCCTCGGCGTCCGGGTCTTCGGGTTCTCCGAACACGCTGATGATCGTGTGGGGCGGAGACAGTCCGAGCGCTTGCAGCTCTTCGTCGCCGAGCGATTCGGCGAGGATCGCGTCGGCCTCGAGCCCCGAGAGCTCGGAGACCGCGCGCGAGAGCTTTCCCGGTGCGAAGGGCTCGGGCGAGGCCTCCCAGCCGACGTCGGTGCGGTCGGCCTGGACGACCACGGGATCCCCCTCCGGCGACTGGAAGAAGAAATCGATCTTCGTGGCTTCGGTGAGCGGGAAGCGCGAGAGCTCTCGGAAGCGATACGCAATCGTCTCGCGCGGAATGTCGCTGATGCGCTCGGCGGGGATCTGGAAGAGCGTGGCGCGCCCGGCCCGCACCCAGCGCTTCTCGTTCTCGTCGATGCGTCCAATCTCGATCGCCAGCGACGGCTCGCTGGTGTCGGTCATGCGTAGCGCGACGGTGACGGCGGGCTCGGCCAACGAGGCTTCCTCGGCGGCAGTCGGCGTGTCCGAGAAGTCGGTGGCCCGCAGCAGATTCAGGCTCGAGAGCAGGTCCTCGACGGCGGTGTCGTCCGCGCGCGCGTCCAGGGGGGCTTGCATGCGCCACTGGGGGCCCGCGCTCGCGTCGCCGTCGCCTTCGTCGACCTCCCCCGGATCGGTGAGGCGCGCCAGCTGCACGCGTCCGGCGGGCCAGCGCACTTCCACCTGGTTCACGCTGGTGGGGTCGAACTCGAGGATCCGCTTCTCGCGAAGCTCCAGGAAGCTCTTGTCGAAGGCGGTGTTCTGGTAGGCCGCGACGGTGTGCACGCCCTCGGCCGAGGCCCTGCGCGCGTAGACGCCCGCCCCCAGCGGCGTGTCCTTGCCGAGCCGGAGCTCGTAGCTCGCGTCGTCGGCGCCGAAGCGCACGGTCGTCGCCGTCTCGGGATCGAGCCCGTACTCGGCGTCGGGGCCCGGATTCTCGAAGGTCGACTGGGTGGCCAACGAGGTGACCGTATCGGCCATGCGCTCCGCCACCGCGTCTGCCGGAAAACGCACGGGCGCGGTGAGTTGCCAGCGCCCCTCGCGCTGCTCGAGCCGAGCGTCCACGCCATCGCGGGTTTCCAGCTCGATCCAGTCGACGTCCTCGACAGCGAGTCCGCTGAAGAGGTATTTCTCGCGCTCCGCCGCCTCCTGGCGTCCCGCCTCGCCTTCGAGCTCATAGAAGTAGATGAAGGCGCCGAGGGCGAACGCCACCAACAGCAGGATCCCCGTCGACCTCGGGCTCATGCGGCTCTACCCCTTCGGGTGGCGGCGCGACCACCAGGTGAACACGCCCAGAACGGCGATCAGCTCGGGCAGCACGAAGAGCGACGCCGAGCGGATGTTGCGGAACTCGTCCTCGGTCAGCTCCATGCGCGAGGCGCGCGACGTGTTCGGGCGGATCGAGATCGCCTCGACGTCGCCGATCAACCAGTTGGTCGCGTTGAGAAAGAGGTCCCGATTGCGGGCGGCGTCGAGGAATTCGTTCGACGCGAAGTTTGCGTCCCCGACCACGACGAGGCGGGGATCCGTGCCGTCGGCAGCCGAGACGTTGGGCGTGCCGGCGACCATGACCGGCACCGGACCCACGAGATCCTCGGGATCGATGCCCGCCGCGCCTTCCGCGTCGAGTCGCGCGAGATCGCGTTCGGCCCACGACGATTCGCCCGTGAAGACGAGCTCGGTGAAGTTGCCGCTCGGGCCAGGCTGGGCGCTTCGCACCTCGTGGAACACGACCGGATCGTTGCGCGCGTCGCGGAAGTCGGCGGTGATCGGGTGTTCGAGGTCGAAGTCGCCGGCCAGGGGCGTCATTGCGCGCCCGAAGAGCGCGAGCGCGCGATCGACGACGATGTCGTCGCCCAGCGTCACGCCCCAGCCCGCGAGCTTCTCGGCGGCATCGCCCGGCGCGCGCGCATCGGAGAGCACCAGGAGCGCGCCGCCGCCGGCCAGGTAGCCCTCGAGCGCGGTCCACTCGTCGTCGAAGAGCGGCCGGGTCGGACCCGCCAGGATCACCACATCGGCGTCCGCGGGGACGCCGCCACCGCCCGCCAGGAGCAGAGACTCGACCCGATAGTTCTCGTTGCGCAGGGCCTCGGCCGCGCGCACGTAACCGGACCGCTGGGCGCCCGCTTCGCCGTCGATCGCGCCCTCGCCGTGCCCCTGGATGAAGTAGACCGTCTTCTCGCCGGTACGGGTCAGCTTGACGAGCGCGTTGGTGACCGCGGTCTCGTCGAGCTCGGTGAGCTCCAATGCATCGCCACCGACGGCGACCCGCACGAGTCCGCCCTGGCGCAGAGAATCCGCGGAGATCCCGTAGGTCTCGAGCAGCCCGGGGCGTTCGTTCGGATCGGCGTATTCGACCTGGAAGCGATCGCTGAGGAAGGCATAGCGATCCAGCAGGGCGCGGGCCGGCGCCTGCTCGAAGGACGGAGCCAATACCAGGACCTGCGCGTCCTCTTCGAGCGCCTCGACGACCTTCTTCGTCTGGTCGGAGAGCGTGTGGATCTTCCCCTCGCTCCAGTCGAAGCGATGATGATACCGGGTGCCGATGAACCCCAGCATGCCGAGGATGGCAATCCCCAGCAGAGTCGAGACCGCGGCATTGGTGCCGTACTTCCCGGCACGACGCGCCTCGCCGGAGGCCAACCGCTCGCGAACCGCGTCGAAGTTGAGCACCGCGGCCGCTACGAGGAGCGCGACGCCGAGCCCGAAGTTCCCGAAGATCCACCCGAGATCACCGCGAGAACCCACCGCGCTCGCATCGCTGACGATCGCGACGACGAAACTCAACAGAGCGAAGACGACGCCAACGAGGCCAAGTCCACCCAAGAGCAGAGGCAATCTGTCCATCGTTTTCTCCTAGGCCTATCGCCAACGCACAGATTCGACACTCGCCTTCGTCAGGAGCAGAAAGATGCCGATCATGACTCCGAAGTAGACCAGGTCAGCCGTATCGACGAGTCCACCGAGCATCGGCTGCATGTGCGCGGTGGTCGAGAACCACGCCAGCACGCTCGCGATGGCGGAATCGCTGCCCAAGACTCCGAGCTGAGTGATCGCGGGCAGGATCAAGAGCATCAGCAACAGCACGAAGGCCAGGAAGAAGGCGATGATCTGACTGCGCGTGATCGACGAGGCGAAGACCCCGATCGACACGTACGTCCAGCCCATCAGAAGAACGCCAAGTAGACCCGTCAGGATCTTGCCGACCTCGGGATCTCCGAAGAAGAAGAGCAACGCCGGAAACAGCCCGAGCATCGCGACCAGGAGTCCGACGAAGCCCGCTCCGGCGGCGAACTTCCCGAGGACGATGTCCCAGATCGTCAATGGACTCGTCATCAAGAGCTCTTCGGTCCCGTTCGCTTTCTCGGACGCGAACAGGCCCATCGTGATGCCGGGGACCAGGAAAAGGAAGACCACGAGCATGGAGTCGAAGAATGGCGCCAGCAAGACATCGGCCAGGTTGATCAGCTCGAGCGAAGCGAAGTCCTGACGCTGCTGGTAGTAGATCAACGCCTTCCCGAAGTTCGAAACTCCGATGATGAAGAAAAGCCCTGCCGTGACCGCGAACAAGCTCATCACGACGTAGGCGACCGGCGAAACGAAGAGCGAACGGAGATCGCGCCAGGCGACGGTGGTGGCGTGCTTCACGGGCTGGCCTCCGGCGCGGCCGGTGCCGCGACGTCCATGGCCGTCTCGCGCGCGAAGAGCTGCTCGAGCCCCTGCCCGTCCCGCGTGAGCTCGGCGAGCGGCGCGTCGACCGTCTTCTGACCGCGGTTGATCATCACGATGCGCCGACAGATCGCCTCGACCTCGGGAAGGATGTGGGTCGACAGGATCACGGTCTGCTGTTCGTCGCCTTCCCCGCTGGCGAGACTCGCGATCAGGGCGCGAATCTCGCCGATCTGGATCGGATCGAGGCCCACCGTCGGCTCGTCCAGGATCAGCACCTTCGGATCGTGGACGATCGCCTGGGCCAGACCGACGCGCTGGCGGTAGCCCTTCGACAGCGAGCCGATCACCCGCAGGCCGACGTCGGCCAGGCCGCAGCGCTCGAGTGCGCGCTCGACCGCCCCCTTGCGCTCCGCGCGGGGCACGTCCTTGATGCGCGCCACGTAGTCGACGTAGGAAGCGACCGTCATTTCGGGGTAGACCGGCGGCGTCTCGGGCAGGTAGCCGATGGCGCGACGCGCTTCGAGCGGCGCCTCGAAGATGTCGTGACCCGCGATCCGCACCGAGCCTTCGGTCGGCGGCAGGAAGCCTGTCAACATGCGCATCGTGGTGGTTTTCCCAGCACCGTTCGGGCCCAGAAAGCCCACCACTTCTCCGCGTCCGATCTCGAAGGAGACATCGCCCACGGCGACGATGTCTCCGTATCGCTTCGAGAGGTTCTTCGCCTCGATCATCCTGGGTTGGCTTCCTCATGGACGCGCAGCGGTGTCACCGCGCGTCGGTCTGCCGCCTCTCGGCGTTCGGCCGAACCGGCCTTCAGCGCGGGCGCGCGGCGTGCCCCATCCACGTCTCGCAGCCGGTCCCGGTGAAGGTGTGTCTCCAAGCGTCTCATGGCCGAAGGAATGGATCGGGGGAGGCGAATGGGAGGGAGTGCCACGCAGCGCTCCGGTGCAGCGGACGCGTACTATACGAGTCGCCCGTGTGTTTGCCAACGCGCCGGGGGCTGGCTCCGCGCGCTTCTGGCAGGCCGGAGGCGCAAGGGTATCCTCCTGCCAGATATGGGTTTTTCGACGTTTCGGCGATCGCGCCCGGCCACGCTCCCGCGGCCCCGCGCAGCGCGCTCCTGGCGCCGCGCCCGCCGTGCCGCGAGCGCCCCGCTCGCGCTGGTGTTGACGCTGCTAGCGCTCGGGGCGACCGGGATGGCCGAACCGGCGTCTTCGCCCGAAGCGGCCAAAGCCGAGGCGCGCCGCCAGGCCGCGAAGAGCTGGGCCGGACGCTTCTGCACGACGGACTGCCGACCCCGAGCGGTGTCGGCGTGGAGCTCGGCGGCCTTCGCGGTCGTGATGCTGGCGGTCGTCGTCGGAGCCCGGCGCCCCAGCGACGAGTCCTGACCCGCACGAAGAGGGGGGAGAACGGGCGTGGAATGGCTGGCCGGTGACCCGCAGCGGCGCGAGGCCCTGGAGCCGGTCCTGGAACGGCTGGGCCGCGGCGAGGCCGTCACCTGGATCCGCCAGCGCCTGGGTCGTCGCTCACTCGCGCAGGGCACGCTTCCCGACGGCACGCCCTGTTTCCTGAAGCTCTACCTGTCCAACCCGAAACACCCCTGGCGCGACGCGTGGAAGCGCCGCCTCCACCTCTCCACCCCGGAGCGAGAGTGGCGCACCGCGATGCGACTCCGTGCCGCCGGCGTCCGGGTCCCCGAACCCTGGGCCCACGTCCGGCTCGATACGGGACAGGACGTGCTGGTCACCGAGTGGATCGAAGGACACCCCCTCGACGCGGCGCTCCGCACCACGCCGACCGAGCGCCATGCGCTGCTCCACCAGGTCGGCGAACTCGTGCGCGAGCTCCACGCAGCCGGCTTCGCCCACCGCGACCTCCACCGTGAGAACGTGCTCATCGCGGAAGGCGTCCCCTGGTTGATCGACCTCCAGGCCGTGACGCGGCTGGCGACGCCGCGACTCCAGCTCCGCGACCTCGGCCACCTCGATCACTCGCTGCGTCGCACCCTCTCGTTCCCCGACCGCGTTCGGCTGCGTGCCGCCGCTCTGGCCCTCGAGCGTCCCTTCGACGAACGCGCCCGCCAGCAGCTCCGGGCGGTGGGCCGAGCGTCGCTGTCACGGGCCCGTCGCCACGCCCGGAGCCGAGCGGCGCGCAGCCTGCGACCGGGTCGGCGCGCGCGACGCTTCGAGGTGGCGGGCGGAACCGGGCTGATCGATCGTGAGCTCGACGCCGCCGCGGTCGAAAGCGCCTTGTCTGCCGAACCCGCTCGGGACGACGGACTCGAACTCGCGGTGTTTCCCGGAGGGCCCGGCGATCTGTGGCGGGGCAGCGCGGCGCGCCGCGCCTGGGAGGCGGCACATGCCCTCGAGGCGTCGGACATTCCGCACATCCGACCGCGTGCGTTCGTCGAGTGGCGGCGGCTGGGCTGGCCTGTGCGCTCGGCCCTGGTGATGGATCGCGAGGCACGGGCGGCGCTCCCCGCCGAGGACGCCCTCGATGCCGAGACCACCCTGTGGATTCAGCTCCACGAATCCGGGTTCCGCACACCGGGGCTCGAAGGCGCGCCGCCTCAGGTCTTCGCCCTCGCGGACGGTGCCGCGGCGGCGGTGGCGGATCTCACCCGCGTCCAGTTCGCGGGGCGACTGACCAACACCGAGCGACGCGAGAGCTTCCATGCGCTGCAACACCGCTGGCAAGCCAGCGGGATCGGGGAGCAGGCGCTCCACCGCGCTCAGCAGCGCTACTCGCGACGACTGCCGCTCTCGATCGAAGCACTTCGGCGCGACGCGCTGCGGGAGCGCGTCCGCAAGCGCTGAGCCCGGGGGCGCGCTGGGCCGCCGGGCACGCTCAGGAAGCGGCGATCGTCACCCAGCGGTAGTAGCTCGACGATCCCGTGACGTGGCCGCCCTCGCCCATCTCGTACTGGAGCTCGCGGGCGAAGCGACTTCCGCGCACGATCTCCTTGAAAGCGTCGAGTTTCGTCTCGGGATCCTCGGGGTTGAGGCCATGGAAGACGATCTCGATGCGCTCCTTCGCGGCCAAAACGTTCAGCACCAGCGTCGCGAGGGTGAAGAGCTTTCCGATGCCCTCGATGGCTTCGACGGAGAAGCACGGCACGTCGACCTGGGAAAGCTCGAATCCGTACTCGAGGCGCATGCTCGACTCCGTGGGGTGGGCCGTCCTCGTCGGAACGGGGCGTGGCAGAGGTGCGAAGAAGAGGGCCAAGCGCGCCGGGTGGGTGGCGGCCTGGAGGGCGTCGCAGAGTGACGGCGGCGTGAACACGTGTCAAGTCATCCGCTTCGCAGGAAGCGGCCCGGTCGAGTAGCTTCGGCGCATGACGACGCCCCCCGGCATTCACCTCGAGAACGTCACCCGCTTCTTCCGCGAGAGCGTGCCCGGCGGCGACGCCCCGCTCTCCTTCTCCATGATCAGCGGCGGTCGCTCCAACCTCACCTATCGCGTCGACATGGGCGACCAGGCCGTCGCGCTGCGCCGCCCTCCCCTCGGTCATGTGCTGCCCACGGCCCACGACATGCGGCGCGAGTTCCGCGTGCTCTCCGCGCTCGCCGAGACCGCGCTCCCGGTGCCGCGCCCGCTCGCCCTCTGCGAGGACCCGGAGGTCAACGAGCACCCCTTCTACGTGATGGAGTTCCGGTCGGGCATCGTGCTGCAGGATCGCATTCCTGAGGGCTACCTCGAAGATCCCGCCGATCGCGGCCGAACCAGCCAGGCCGTGGTGGACACCCTCGCTGCGCTGCACGCGGTCGACGTCGACGCAGTCGGTCTCGGCGACTTCGGCAAGCCCGACGGGTACCTGGCGCGGCAGGTGTCTCGCTGGGGGAAGCAATGGGCGTCGAACCAGACGGCGCCCCTGCCCGAGATCGACACGCTCCTCGAGCGACTCGGCGCAGCCCTCCCCGAGCACTCGGACAAAGCGCTCGTTCACGGCGACTACCGCCTCGGCAACCTGGCCCTCGACGCCGAAGACCCCGGCCGCGTCGCTGCGATCTTCGACTGGGAGATGGCCACCCTGGGCGACCCGCTCGCGGATCTCGGCTACACGCTGATCTACTGGACCGAGCCGAACGATCCCCAGCCGCGCGGCTCGATCGCGGCGGTCGGCGCGGTCACCGCGAAGCCCGGCTTCTTCACGCGCGACCAGCTCATCGAAGCGTACGCCCGCGCCAGCGGACGCGACGTGACCGCCATCGACTTCTACCAGGTGCTCGCGCTCACGAAGCTCGCGGTGATCTCCGAGGGCATCCTCAAGCGCTTTCAACAGGGCAAGACGGCCGGCGAGGGCTTCGAGAACATGAACCGCGCCGCCGAGCCGCTGGCCCAGCACGCCCTGACGATCGCCGAGGCGTCCTCGAACCCGAAGCTGCGCGGCGCCTAGGCGCGGCCCCCGCCCATCAGCGGCGTGGCAGGATCGAGCTGATCTTCCACTGACCACCGCCGGTATGAATGACGGTCGCCGTCATCGGTACGGGCTCGCTCTTCGTCGTCATGCGCGACCCGACGGCGTCGACTTCCTGGTCGAAATCGATCGACACGACGTCACGGGTGACGTCGATGCCGTGGCGCGCGATCTGGACATCGATGCGATCGGCGTGCTCGAAGAGCTGCTGCATCGCCTCTCGCTGCTTCGGATTCATGATCCACACCGCGGACAACGCCTCGAGATCCTGCGCCTCGTAGGCACTCCGGTAGCGATCGAGGGCCGCGATCGCGCCCTTCTCGGGGTCGAGGCGCGAGGGCTTCGGCGTCGTGGTCGGCTTCGGCGTTGGGCGAGGTGTCGGCTTCGGGACAGGTGCCACCGCGACCCGCTTCTCGAACACCTCGACGCGACGCTCGACGCGGGTCCGCGCGCCACTCGCATCGACCGCCCGCGCACTCACGACGTAGTTGCCCGCGCGCGACGGGCGGAAGGTGTAGCGGCTGCCCTGAGCCACCGTGCGTCCGTCCACAGCGAACTCCGTTCGCACAGGCTCGCCATCCGGGTCGCTGGCGTCGACCCGGAACTCGCGGCTGTCGCCGAGCTCGAGCCGCGTGCGCGCCTCGTCGGGGTACACGCGGAGCGTGGGGGCGCGGTTGCGGAACGCGACGGCCCACGCCGCTTCGACCCGACCGCCCTGGCCGTCGCGCACTTCGACCTCGATCCTGGTGTCGGCGTCGGGGCTCAGCACCAGCTCGGATCCGGACGCGTCGAGGCGCCGACCATCGCGTCGCCAGCGGTACTCGAGAGTGTCCCCATTGGGGTCACTCGCCTCGACCGAGAACGCGATCGTCTCGTTGCGGTGCACGCGCACCTGATCGGCCGCGGGCTCGCGCGCGACGATCCGCGGGGGTCGCGGGAGGTTCTGCAGGTAGGCGCGTTCGCTCTCGGCGGCGCTCGCGAAGCGCTCCTTGGCGATCCGGAAGTGGGCGAGCGCCGTCGGCGCGTCCCGTGCGACCAATGCCTCGTCGCCGGTGACCTGGGCCGCTCCGCCGGCCGCACAGTCCTGGGCCGCACTCTCGCTCAGCCCGGCACACGCCTCGGGGAGGCGTTCGGCCGCCATGCGTGCCTCGACCTGGAGCGCGCGGGCCTCGGCGAGGGCTCCGACCGACGCTTCGCGCGCCACCCGGAACTGTTCGCTCGCCGCCCGGAAGTCGCGTTCGGCAGCCGCGTACTGCTTCGCTTCCAGAGCCTCGGTCGCGCGCGTCTGGAGGGCCTCGGCAGCACCGATCTCCGCAGAAGCCGATGCCCCCGCACCGGCGGACAACGCGGCGTCGCGTTCGCGGGTGGCCGCGCCCGACGCGGCCAGGGCCGCCCGGCTGGCACCCAGGTCCGAGAGCAGACTCTCGAGCAAACCGATCGAATTCTCGTAGGCCGTGCTGGCCGTCGCCCACTCGCCCCGCTCCCAGGCGGCCTGGGCCTCGTCGAGACTCGCCTGCACGACCCCGAGGTCGTCGAGCTCCGAGCGCGCACGCGCCTCGAGCGACTCGGTCTTCTGGCGCAGGCGACCGGCCGGCGCGATCTCCCGCGCGGTCGCGAAGAACGCCTCGGCGGTGCGGTAGCGCTCGACGGCGCCCAGGAAATCGTCGTTCGCGCGCTGGGTCTCGGCCTGACCGAAGGCGACCAGACCGGCGTTCAGCACGTCGCGAAACGCCGCCACCTCGGCGGTGTCGGCCTCGGCGGCCTGGCGCGCGGCCGACGCACTGGTGCGCGCGATCTCCGCGAGTCGCGGCAGCTCGGTGGCGAGCTCGGCTTCCACCGCCGACAGCGCTTCTCGCGCACCGGGCAGTGCGCCGATCCGGGCGAGTTCCGCCTCGGCCACCGCGCACGCCCCGAGTTCCGGGTCGGGCGGCGCGATGCGCTCGAGCGCGAGTTCGAACCCCGGCCAGCTCGTCTTCGCGAGTTCCGGCCCGCCGGCCGTCCGATAGAGGCTCGCCCGATCACGCACGGCCGTCGCGATCGGATCGACGCGCGCGTGCAGGTGTTCGCCGGTCAAGCGGGCGCAGGCGGCGCGGTAGGTCTGGGCCGCCTGCTCCAGCGCCTCCATCGCATCCACGTGACGCTCCTCGTCGATCGCCTCGCGTCCCTGGGAACGAAACACCTGCGCGGCCGCGACCCCTTCGCGCAAGCCACTCAGGAGCTCGGCGGACGGGGCGGGTTCGAGGGTCGCGCTCTCGAAGAGCAGCGAGGCGGCCCGGCGTTCGAGTTCGTCGATCTCCTGCAGTCGATCGCGCGCGAGATCGAGAGCCGCCGGCGGCCAGAGCATCACTGCCGCGACGATCGCCGCGACCACCCCCGCTCCGGCCCCCGCGCCGAGCGCCAGGCGTCGCCAATCGTCGCTCTTCCCAGCGTCGTACACGGCCTCGTAGAGGGCCTCGTGCATCTCGCGGGCGTCCGCATAGCGGGCGTCGGGGTCCAGGCGACACGCCTTCGTGATCACCCTGCGCAGCGCGGGCGGCACGTCGTTCGGGTAGTCGAAGGACAGTTCCTTCCCCGAGTGCAGGAGACCCCCCAGATACAGGAGGACGTCGGACCCGCTCGAGGTGTCGATGTCGTCGACCCCGTCCCAGACCGTCGTTCCCGTGAGCACCTGGTAGAGCGACAGCCCGACGGAGTAGACGTCGACCCGCGGCGTGAGGTTGCGCCCCCGGGCCTGCTCGGGCGCCATGTAGAGCGCCGTCCCCACGGCCATACCGGTGCGCGTGACGCCGGCACGGTCGGTCTGGCGCGCGATCCCCAGATCGGCCACCAGGGCGCGTCCATCCGTGGTCTGCAGGACGTTCGCCGGTTTGATGTCCCGGTGCACGACGCCGCGGTCGTGCAAGACCGCCAACCCAGCGAGCACGTCGAGGAAGAGCGGCCCCGCCTCGGCGGTCGTCATCACCCCACGCTGTGACAGCGGTGGGCTGTCGACGTAGGTCATCGTGTAGTAGAAGCAGCCCGTCCCTTCGTCCTGACCGAAGTCGTAGATCGTGATCAGGTTGGGGTGGTCGATCCCCGCGAGCAGACTGGCTTCCGCTTCGAAGCGCTGGAAATCGTCCCCGGACGACGCCTCGGGCTTCAGCATCTTCAACGCGCGCGCCGCGTCGAAGCGCGGATCGATCACCTCGAACACCCACGCCATGCCGCCTTCAGCGATGAAGCGACGAACCCGGTAGGGGCCGATCTCGGTGAGTTCGCGCGGGTTCATTCGTCGCCGCTCGGCGGTTCGGGGGGCAGGAGGTCGTCGACCTCGTGCTCCTCCGAAACGTCCGGAGCGGGCTCGAGGTCCGATGCCACGGCGGGCGGCTCGACATCGCTGGCCCCACCGAGCTGCTGCCAGAGCGCCCAGACGAGGGCCAGGCTCAGCAGCAGGGCGACGGCGACCACCGCCAGCGAAAGAGCCCGGATGCGCCTTTCGCGCTCATTGGCTCCGGCGCCACCCGACTCGCCCGGAATCCGCGCGATCTGCACGGTTACGTTGTCGGGCCCACCGCGTTCGTTCGCGAAATCGACGAGACTGCGGACGGCTTCGGCCGGGGCTTCGCGGCGCAGCACGTCCGCGATCTCCTCGTCGCGCACGACACCCGACAGGCCATCCGAGCACAGCAGGAAGACGTCGCCGGCACGCAGCTCGAACGCGAAGAGGTCTACGGTCACCTCGGGTTCCACCCCGAGTGAGCGCAGGACTTCGTTGCGGCGGGGGTGCACCAGCGCTTCCTCTTCACTGATGATCCCGCGGCGCTGGAGTTCGGCGACGAGCGAGTGATCGTCGGTCAGCTGCTCGATCACCCCGTCACGCAGCCGATAGGCCCGGCTGTCTCCGACGTTCGCGACGTACGCGGCGTCCCGCGAGAACAGCGCCGCGACTCCCGTCGTCCCCATCCCGAGCAGCTGGGTGTTGCGCTGGGATTCGTCGTGTACCGCGCGGTTTGCGGTTTCGAGCGCCTCGCGCAGGGTGCCATCCGGCGCCCCCTCGGAACTGGCGACGACGCCCTGCACCGCCTCGACCGCCAGGCGACTCGCGGTCTCGCCGCCCGCGTGTCCGCCCATCCCGTCGGCGACGATCGCGAGCCGCGCCCCGTCCGGCGCCACGCCCTCGCCGACGGAATCCTGGTTCGCGGAGCGCTGGCGCCCGGTGTCGGTGAGCGAGACGATCTCGATGTCACCGGGCTCGAAGCTCATCGCTCGTACACCATTTCGACGTCCGCGATCTGGATGCGGTCGCCGGGGTGGAGGCGCAGCGGCGCGGCCTGCACGCGCTGTCCGTTGATGTGGGTGCCGTTCGAAGAGTGGAGATCCTTGATCTCGACCTTCGTTCCAGAGACGAAGACCTCGGCGTGGTAGCGAGACACCGCCATCGAGGGAATCACGAGGTCGTTGGCGTCGACCGCCCCGATCCGCAGCCGCCCTCGCTGCAGATCGTGCACTTCGCCGCCGCGCGGTCCGTCGACGAACACCAGGCGTCCGGCGCTCCGGAAACGCAGGGCGACGATCAACACCAGCACGACGAACGCCGCGATCGCGCCGCCGGTCAACCACGGCCACACCGGCGCGGCGATCTCGGGATAGGTCAGCTTGATCGAGTCGCTCTGCTCGTCGACCGAGACCTCGATCATGTGGGGCTCGCCGTCCATCGACGCCGGGAACCGCACGACGTAGCTGCGCAGCAGCCGGTCGCCGATCTCGTTGAAGAAGCGCACCAGGTCGGTGGCCTCGTCGACGGTCATCGACTCCGCGTCGGTCTCTTCGGCGACGAAAGCCAGATTTCCGAGGCCATCGCCTCCGAAGCGGTCGTAGCCGATCGTGTAGACGAGCACCTTGTCGGCCGAGGCGCGCTCGACCACCTCGCCCAGGGTGTGGTCGCTGCCGCTGTCCTTGCCGTCCGAGAACAGGATGATCGCAGCGCGACGGGGACGGTTCGTCTCGCCGCGGATCAGCTCGAGGCTCTCGTGGAGGCCGTCGACGAGCAGGGTCTTCAGGCCCGCCTCATCGACCTCGAGCACCTCGAGGCGATTGCGAGCGTCGTTGGGGGTGTCCTCGAAGCGGGAGACCACGTCGACGGTCTGGGCGAAGGTCACGATCGCGAGCCGGTCGTGGTGGCCGATGCGGTCGAGCAGCTCGATGGCCGCGGCCTTCGCCTGCTCGAAGGCGTCGCCGAGCATCGTGCGGCTGGCGTCGATCGCGATCACCCAGGTGATGCCCTTCCGGGCTCGACCCAGGTGCTGGACGCTCACGTCCTCGGGGTCGACCCGCTCTCCGTTGTCGCGCACGTCGAGGTGGGCGGGGCGCAGGTCGTCGACGGGATCCGCGTGCTGAGACAGGGCACGCAGGTAGACCTCGACGATGCGCTCACCGTCGACTCCGGCCTCGGCGTCGTCGACGTGGAGCCGTTCGACTTCCTGGAGGGAGAATCCGGAATCCTGTGCGTTCGCCGATGCCGCGACCCACAGGATCGCGGCGCAGATGAGGTGCAGCCCGTCTCGCATGCGAATCAGATCGTTCGGAACTTGAAGAGGCAGTCTCCCAACCGGATCAGGTCGCCATCGCTCAGCGCTTCGGCGTCGATCGGCTCGTCGTTGATCAGCGTCGGATTCATCTCGGCCACTTCCGAGTTCGCTTCGATGACGAAGGCGCCTTCGACGTGGACGATCTTCGCGTGGTAACGGGAGATGCGCTTGCTCGTCAGCGTGATCTCGCAGCCCTCGCGGCCCAGCCGGGTATCGCCATCGTTGACCGAGAAGAGCTGCCCTTTCAGGGGGCCTTCCAGGCAGGCGAGGACACCGACCAGACTCTGGGACCCCATCTGCGGGACCTGGAAGTACTGAGTCGCCCCGCTGAGGTCTCCTCCCGCCGGGGCGGGAGCGGCCGGCGCCGGCGCCTGGGCAGGCGGCGGCGCGGGGGCGGC